>DATCQG010000359.1:0-8871 GCA_036569625.1 Dermatophilaceae bacterium
ATTCGTCAGGTCCCAACTGCCGAGCATAGGCCGATAGACTCCCTCGGTGAGTTCCCCCCCAGCTACTACCCACGCGCGCACCGCTGCTGCCAGCGCACGCGAACTGCTCGGAGTCGGAGCCCTGACCAACGCCTCGTTGACCACGTGGCTGCACGGGCTGCCGGGTGTCGACCATGTTGGCGCGGACGCCCGGGCAGCGGGGTTGGGCACCCGCTCCATCAAGACCACGGCCAAAGCCTGGGCCATCGACATGGCGATCAGCATGATCGACCTGACGACGTTGGAGGGTGCCGACACCGAGGGCAAGGTGCGGTCGTTGTGTGCCAAGGCGATGACCCCCGACCCCGGCGACCCGGCCACGCCCCGTGTCGCAGCGGTTTGTGTCTACAACGACATGGTCGCGGTGGCGGTGGATGCCCTGAAGGGCAGCCACATTCATGTTGCGGCCGTCACGACCGCTTTCCCGTCCGGGCGCGCCACCATGGCGGTCAAGCTCACCGACACCCGCGATGCTCTCAGGGCGGGAGCGAACGAGATCGACATGGTCATCGACCGCGGGGCGTTCCTGTCCGGCAGGTACCTCCAGGTGTTCAACGAGATCGCGGCCATCAAGGATGCGTGCACCCGGGACGCGCCGGACGGCGCTCCGGCGCACCTGAAGGTCATCCTCGAGACCGGCGAGCTCGTGACCTATGACAACGTGCGACGCGCCTCGTGGCTGGCGATGCTGGCGGGCGCGAACTTCATCAAGACCTCGACGGGCAAAGTATCACCGGCGTCGACGGCGCCTGTAGCGATGATCATGCTCGAGGCCGCCCGCGACTGGCGTGACCTCACCGGCACCCAGATCGGGGTGAAGGCAGCTGGTGGGATCAGGACCACCAAGGACGCCATGAAGTACCTGGTGATGGTCAACGAGATCGCGGGTGACGACTGGATCGACCCGGACTGGTTCCGTTTCGGCGCCTCTGGCCTACTCAATGACCTTCTCCTGCAACGGCAGAAGCTGGCCAGCGGCCATTACTCCGGTGCCGACTACGTGACGATCGACTGAGCGGGAGCAGAGAACACCATGGCCAAGTTCGAGTACGCACCGGCGCCCGAGTCGCGAGCCGTCGTCAACATCCGCCCGTCATACGGGCTCTTCATCGGTGGCGAGTTCGTCGAGTCCACCGGGGACTCAACGTTCAAGACCATCAGCCCGTCCTCCGAGGAGGTCCTGGCCGAGATCACCGAGGCCGGCGAGGCCGACATCGACTTGGCCGTGAGAGCGGCTCGACGTGCATTTGACGGGCCGTGGGGTCGTTTGTCGGGAGCGGAGCGCGGCAAGTACCTCTTCCGTATCGCGCGCATCCTGCAGGAGCGCGCACGGGAGTTCGCGGTGCTGGAGACCCTGGACAACGGCAAGCCGATCAAGGAGTCGCGCGACGTCGACATCCCTTTGGCCGCGGCCCATTTCTTCTACCACGCGGGGTGGGCGGACAAGCTCGAGCACGCCGGGCTCTCGGGTGGCTCGGGACAACCGCCGAGACCGATCGGCGTCGTGGGACAGGTAATCCCCTGGAACTTCCCGCTGCTCATGCTGTCGTGGAAGATCGCACCGGCACTTGCTGCCGGAAACACCGTCGTCCTCAAACCGTCAAAGACCACACCGCTGACCGCTCTGCTGTTCGCCGAGGTCTGTCAGCAGGCCGACCTGCCGGCTGGGGTGGTCAACATCATCACCGGTACCGGCCGGACCGGGGCCCACCTGATCCGCCACCCCGGGGTCGACAAGATCGCCTTCACCGGGTCGACCGAGGTAGGCAAGGACATCGCCCGCTCGATCGCCGGGACCCGAAAACGAGCCACCCTCGAGCTCGGCGGCAAGGCCGCCAACATCGTCTTCGACGACGCCGCGATCGACCAGGCGGTCGAGGGGATCGTCAACGGGATCTTCTTCAACCAGGGCCACGTCTGCTGCGCCGGGTCCCGTCTGCTCGTGCAGGAGAACGTCGCCGATGACGTGGTCATGCGGCTCAAGCGCCGCCTGCAGACCCTGCGCGTTGGTGACCCGCTGGACAAGAACACCGACGTCGGCGCCATCAACTCCGCGGCGCAGCTAGCCCGGATCCGCGAGATGACATCGGTCGGGGAAGCCGAAGGCGCCACCCGCTGGAGTGCACCCTGCGTGCTGCCTGAGCGCGGATTCTGGTTCGCCCCAACGGTTTTCACCGGGGTGTCCCAGGCGCACCGAATCGCGCAGGAAGAGATCTTCGGGCCGGTGCTGTCGGTGCTGACGTTCCGCACTCCACAGGAGGCGGTCGCCAAGGCCAACAACACGCCATACGGGCTGTCCGCCGGGATCTGGACCGAGAAGGGCTCGCGGATCCTGTGGATGGCCGACCAGCTACGGGCAGGTGTGATCTGGGCAAACACCTTCAACCGCTTCGACCCGACCTCTCCGTTCGGCGGCTACCAGGAGTCCGGCTACGGCCGTGAGGGCGGTCGCCACGGCCTCGAGGCCTACCTCAGGACAGGAGCGAGCCGATGAGCCCCACCGCGAGTCGACGCAAGGCGACTGAACCGGCCACCCCAGAGCAACGGATCGAGGTGCGCAAGACCTACAAGCTCTACATCGGTGGTGCGTTCCCGCGCAGCGAGTCGGGTCGCACCTATGAGGTGAGCGACAGCCGGGGCAGGTTCCTGGCAAACGCCGCGATGGGTTCCCGAAAGGATGCTCGCGACGCCGTCGTGGCCGCACGGGATGCCTTCGAGCGGTGGGCCATGGCCACGGCATACAACCGGGGTCAGGTGCTCTATCGCGTGGCCGAGCTGATGGAGGGCAGGCGCGCACAGTTCGCCGCGGAGGTCGCGGCGGCCGAGGGGCTCACGCCCGCCCGCGCGGACAAGGTCGTTCTCACAGGCCATCGACCGTTGGGTCTGGTATGCCGGGTGGTCGGACAAGCTTGCACAGGTTCTGGGCGGGATCAACCCGGTCGCCGGACCGTACTTCAACATCTCGTCGCCCGAGCCGACCGGAGTGGTCGCCGCCCTTGCGCCGCAACGCTCTTCGCTGCTGGGTCTGGTCTCTGTGCTCGCCCCGATCGTGGTCAGCGGCAACACGACGGTGGTGCTGAGCAGCGAGAATCGGCCCCTTTCCGCGGTGACCCTCTCGGAGGTCCTGGCGACCTCCGACGTCCCTCCAGGGGTCATCAACGTGATCACCGGACGCACCGCCGAGGTCGCACCATGGCTGGCTTCGCACCAGGACGTCAACGCCATCGATCTGGCAGGCGCGGCTGACGCGGACAACCTGGCGTGGGCAGACCTTGAGCGTGCTGCCGCGGACAACCTCAAACGCGTCCTGCGCCCGGCCGGCGACGACGTCGGCGCGGTCGAGCCGGACTGGACGCGCACACCGGACCTGACCCGGGTCAAAGCCTTCCTCGAGACCAAGACCGTCTGGCACCCCAAGGGTCGATAGCGTGTCTTACCACGACGGCCGATGTCGTGTCGTGATCGTGGCTGGTCCGAGCGGTGCCGGCAAGTCACGCCTGACGGCCCAGCTGCGGGGCCACTACGGCTGGCCGATAGTCCGGTTGGACGACTTCTACCGCGACGGGGACGACCCAGCCCTGCCTCTTCTCCCGATCGGCGTCACCGACTGGGACGACCCGAGGTCCTGGCGTGCCGACGCGGCGGTTCACGCGCTGGTTGCGCTCTGCAGGAACGGAGTGACGGACCTGCCGACGTACGACATCGGCTCGTCACGCGCTGTTGGGCACTCCACAGTCACCGCCGAGCCAGGTCAGCTGATCCTGGCCGAGGGCATCTTTGCTGCCGAGATCATCGCCGCCCTGGCCGAGGCTGACGCCCTCGCCGCCGCTTACAGCATCCACAGCGGCCGATGGCAGACGTTCTGGCGCCGGCTGGTCCGCGACCTGGCCGAACGCCGCAAACCACCGTGGATCCTGTGGCGCCGCGGCTTGAGCCTGTGTTCACAGGAGCCCGAGATCGTGGCCAGGCAGGTCGGCCTCGGCGCTCAGCCCGTGTCCCCCACCGAGGCGATGACCGCGATTGCGGCACTTGTCGGGACGCCCCACTGATAGCGTCGCCAGTGAGATATCGGACTGGCGACGAGGCTCCGGGCAGGTCGACAGACCAGAACATCACGGGGCGCCACCCGCCTGATCAAGGAGAGCGATGACGGTAATGGGTGGCTTTCCCGCCCCAGGGCCCCAGGATCGCGACCCAGGGCCACAGCCGCCGCATGCCGGGCCGCCGCCGACCGGTCCCCCCATGCAGCCACAGGGCTCGATGCCACAGATGCCGATGCTCACGGCATACAAGCCGGGCATCGTGCCGCTTCGACCACTGCAGCTCGGTGACATCCTGGATGGCGCGGTCAAGGCCGTGCGATTCAACCCGAAGTCGATGGTCGGGCTGTCCGTCCTGGTGCTGGCGGTTTTCCTCGTCCCGTCCGCCGCTCTGGGGGTCGGCGCAACCCATCTCACGGCCAGGGCCCTGAGCCGCTTCGGACCCGAGGCAGATGCGTTCCTCGGTTTGCCTGCATCGCTGATCCAGGCAGTCTCCACGGGGCTCGCAACTGTTCTTCTGAGTGGGTTGCTGGTCCATGTGGTGGGCCAGGCAGTTCTGGGCCGCAAACCGGATATCGGTCAGACCTGGCGATCCACCCGGGAACGACTCCCGTCGTTGGTGGTCGTCAGCCTCCTGACCGGGCTGTTCAGCCTTCTGGCGACGGTGCTGCTGATCGGTCCCGGTGTCCTGCTGCTCGTCAACAACAACGTTGCCGCAGGAGTGATCCTGCTGCTTCTCGGCATCGTCGCCCTCATTGCCGTGGTCCTTGCCTTCTCGACGAAGATTTCGTTGGCCGGACCAGCAATCGTTCTCGAGGGCCACGGAGCTCTCGCCGGACTGCGACGGTCCTTCGCCCTGACCAAGGGCGCCGCGTTCTGGCGCATCCTGGGCATCACGCTGCTCGCCGGGATCATGGCCTCGATCGCCGGGTCGCTGCTTGGGCTCCCGTTCTCAGTCGTCGGCATCGCCATCGCTGCAATGGCCGGGCAGGACACCGAAACGGGGCAGATGGTTGTCACCTTCGTCTCGCACCTGTCGGCGCTGCTCTCGGGGGCGATCACGACACCGTTCGTCGCGGCCGTGACCGGACTGCTCTACATCGACCGTCGGATGCGCCTCGAAGCCCTCGACGTCGTCCTGCTTCGCGAAGCCCAGTCCAACCCCGCACCGCGGATCTGAACGCGACGTCCATGACCCCGGCGAGCTGGTCACCTCTTCGTGGCCTTGATCCCTCGCCTGCCGAGGCGCGGAAATGGCTCAGTGACGAGCTCCAGGGCTCCAGCTACCACGACCCCTGGCTGGACTCGCTGTTCCGGTGGATCGTCGACCAGCTCGGCAAGCTGCTCGATGGCGCCAACAAGCTCGCCAACGGCGGACTCTCGCTGGTGATCACGGCGCTGGTGGCGTTGGTCGCGATCGCCCTCCTCGTCTGGGTCCTGCCCAGGGTTCGCCGTGATCCGGTCGTTGCCCGTGCGGAAGGTGCAGTGCTGGTGGACGCGACCATCACCGCCGCCACCTATCGCCAGCTGGCCACACGGGCTCTCGCGGACGGGCGCTATGACGACGCCGTCCTGCATGGATTCCGCGCCATCGCCAAGGACACGAGTGATCGCATCCTCCTCGACGACGCCCCCGGACGGACTGCTCATGAGGTGAGTCTGGAGCTGGCACTGCCCTTCCCCCATCTGGCGGACCGGCTCGCGCGGTCCGCGAACGTGTTCGACGTCGTTCGATATGGCCATCGCCGAGCCACTGGCGATCAGGCCGGCCAGGTTCTGGAGCTCGACGCGGAGCTGGCCAGGACCCGGCCGCTGCTGGCCACGTCACCGCCGCAGGACGTTCAGGTATGACGACCCCGACCGCCCCGGGCGCGGGCGCCACGATGCTCAGAGCTTCCCAACCCGCACCGCCACAGAACCTGAGCGAGCTCGGGAAAGCCTTCAGGCGCAAGCGTCCTCGGTGGGTCACGCCCCTTGTCTTGGTCGGCGTGCTTCTGGCCATGGCCATGGCACTGACCCTGCTGGACCGGGGTGGTCGCGGCAACACCGACGATCTCGATCCGGCCAACCCCGGTTCCTCCGGAGCCCAGGCCCTGGCCCACGTGCTGGACGGCCACGGCGTCAAGATGACAGTCGTCCGCAGCCAGCGAGAGCTGCTCAGTCAGAGGGTCGACGCCACCTCGACGGTCGTTATCACCCACACCATCCGCCTGTCCGCGCGCACGGCCCGAACGGCTCTGGCTCATGCTGCCTCCGCCGCAAGGTTGGTCCTGATGGACCCTGACCCCGAGGTCACCAGAGGCATGGGTCTGCCGATCGACTCCCACCTCACCGACCTGACACGGCCGGCCGCCGCATGCACCGGCACCGATCTGGGCCGGGACTTCCGACTCGCGCGTGCAGGACGCGCATACACGGCGACGGGCACCGGCACCGGTGCGACCACCTGCTTCCCGGACAAGCGGGATGGCGGCGGAGCCATGATCAGCCTGCCCGGCGTCACGGGTCGACCGCCGGTAGTGCTGCTGGGGGACGACACCCTGATCAGCAACGGCACCATCCTGGACTCCGACAATGCCGCGATAGCCCTGCACCTCTTGGGGCCGACCGGCCGCCTGATCTGGTACATCCCCTCTCTGGCCGACATCACCGCATCCGAGAGCACCTCGCGTTCCATCGCGCCCTCGTGGTTCCAGCCCGGGCTGGCTATGGGGGCGTCGGCCGTCCTGCTCCTGACCCTGTGGCGGGGACGTCGGCTTGGACGCCTGGTCACCGAGCCGCTCCCGGTCATCGTCCGGGCCATCGAGACGACCGAGAGCCGCGGCCGGATGTACCGCAGGTCCCACGACCGAGCTCGAGCCCTGGCGGTGCTCCAGCTAGCGACGCGAAGGCGACTCACGGCATACCTCGGGCTCTCATCCACGTCGAGCATCAGTAGCGTTGCAGCGGCAGCGGCTGCTGTCAGTGGTCGGAGCTACAAGGATGTGCTGACGCTGTTGAGCTCGACTGCAGTGTATGACGACTCGTCCCTCCTGGAACGAGCCAACACCCTCGCAGCGCTCGAGAAGGAAGTACGCCGAACATGACCGACGTCAACCAGAGCACACAGGCCCGCACCTCCTCCGACCAGGCCCGCGACGCGCTGATCGCGGTCCGCCATGAGGTCGCCAAGGCAGTCGTCGGGCAGGACGCCGCGGTGTCCGGCATCCTCATCGCGCTGCTGAGCCGGGGCCACATCCTGCTCGAGGGCGTGCCCGGTGTGGCCAAGACCCTGCTCATCCGCGCGGTTGCTGCCGCGCTGGACGTCCGGACCAAGCGGGTGCAGTTCACGCCCGACCTCATGCCCGGCGACATCACCGGATCGTTGATCTACGACCCGCACAGCGCCGAGTTCTCCTTCCGTGAGGGACCGGTGTTCACCAACCTGCTGCTTGCCGACGAGATCAACCGGACGCCGCCCAAGACCCAGGCTGCACTCCTGGAGTCCATGGAGGAGCGCCAGGTCTCGGTCGACGGCGTGCCCCGGCCCCTGCCGTCGCCCTTCATGGTTGCCGCCACCCAGAACCCGATCGAGTACGAGGGCACCTATCCCCTGCCCGAGGCCCAGCTCGACCGGTTCCTGCTCAAGGTCGAGCTGCCGCTGCCCACCCGTGAGGACGAGATCCAGGTGGTTCACCGGCACGCTGCCGGATTCGACCCTCGCAACCTGGCCGCGGCCGGTCTTCGCGCTGTGGCAGGCCCGGCCGACCTCGATGCCGGCGTGGCAGCGGTGCAGACGGTGACCGTCTCGGCGGAGGTTGCGGGCTACATCGTCGACATCGCCCGAGCGACACGGCAGTCTCCGTCGCTGTCACTGGGCGCCAGCCCGCGCGGCGCCACGGCGCTGATGGCGACCAGCCGGGCGTGGGCATGGTTGAACGGCCGAGAGTTCGTGACACCCGACGACGTGAAGGCGCTCGCGCACGCGACGTTGGCCCACCGGCTCGAGCTGCGTCCGGAGGCCGAGCTGGAGGGTGTCAGCGTCGGTTCCGTGCTGGCCAGCGCGCTCTCCTCCGTGCCCGTCCCCCGCTGAAGACACCTGTGACCTCGGTGATCCGTAGGTGGCGCTCCTCTCCGAGGTGCCCGTCAGCAGGCCGCCCCTCAACACCAGGGAGGCGGTCCCGGTGGCATTGACCGGGCGAGCGCCCGCGCTTCTGGTGCTGGGTGTCTTCGCCGTTTGGCTCCAGCCGACCATGACCACCGTCCGGGTCTGGTGGCTGATCGCACTTTGTGCCATCGGGCTGGACCTGCTGCTTGCCCTGAGCCCTCGCAGGCTGGTGATCAGCCGCGACACCGTCCAGCAGGTCAGACTCGGAGTCAGCGGGTCCACGACGCTGTGGCTTGCCAATCCGACGTCGCGACGTCTTCGAGGTTTGGTTCGCGACGCCTGGCAACCTTCAGCGGGAGCGGCGGGCGACCGGCATACGGTGAGCGTCCGCGGCGGCGAGCGGGTCGCGATACGGACCCCGCTCACGCCGACCCGGCGAGGCGACCGAAAGTCCGACCGCGTGACTGTCCGCAGCTTCGGACCACTCGGACTGGCCGCCCGGCAGCGCTCGTTCCCCATCGAGGGACACATCCGAGCACTGCCGCCCTTCACGTCGCGAAAGCACCTGCCCAGCCGACTGGCCGTCCTGCGCCAGCTCGACGGCCGATCGGCGGTGCGTGTTCGCGGGGCCGGCACCGAGTTCGACTCCCTGCGCGACTACGTGGTCGGCGACGACGTGCGCAGCATCGACTGGCGGGCGACCGC
>DATCQG010000360.1:0-3107 GCA_036569625.1 Dermatophilaceae bacterium
CGGTGTCACGTGGACGACGATGATCGCGTCGAAGCCCCGAAGCCGCCTTCCGGTGCGCACCCACGTGTCCGGTCGCGCCCAGGAAAGAGCGCGGACGGTGCGAGGGAACGCCGGGACCTCGGGTGCCGTTGTGGGGACCACGTGCCCGCGGGAAGCGCGCCGGCCCGGGAAGGGGCTGGACCACGTGACCAGGGTGACGTCGTGGCCGGCCTGCGCCAGGTGGTGGGCCAACGTCGTCGTATGCGCGGCCACATCCGTCCGTGAGAGGTGGCTGGGCCCGATGATGGCGAGCTTGAGAGCGGCACCACCGACCTCATCGGCCCCACCTACGAACGGATGGGTGTCGTGGGCAGCGGTCATCACCGGCGACCCGGTGGCATGGCAGGCACTTTCATTATGCTGGCGAGCCTACCCTCGCGAACCATTGCCGCCGTTGGCCTCCGCGGCCTCCGCGGCCTCCGAGATCGTTGGGCGTCACGATGTTCACGGTATCGCCACCCGTGCGTTGGCCCCGTACGCTCGCATGCGTGCGAACGCCAGCCTCAGTCCTTGCCGAGATCCTTCGCTCCGACCCGGCGCGACCACGGGTCACCTTCTATGAGGACACCCCAGGTCCCACCCAGGGCGAGCGCATCGAGCTCTCGGGCAAGACCGTGGCGAACTGGATCTCCAAGGCTGGCAACGCTCTTCAGGAAGAGTACGACCTTGGCCCCGGTTCAGTCGTCCGCCTGTCACTGCCGCCGCACTGGCGCGCCCTCTACTGGGCATTCGCGATCTGGTCGGTCGGGGGCACCGTGGACTGTGCCGGCGGCGGCCCCGCGGCGGACCTCCTGATCTGCGATGACGACGAAGCGGCGACCTCGCTGGCGCCGCCCACCGGTGACGTCGTGCTCGTCACGCTGGCCGCCCTTGCCCGGGTCCACGGGGGCACTGTTCCGCCCGGCGCGATGGATGAGGCGCGAGACCTTGCCACCTATGGGGACCAGTTCTCCGCTCTCGCCGGCCCATCCCCCGAGAATCTGGCGATGATCACCAAGGGTGAGCGCACGACCTACAGAAGTGTTGTGCCAGGCCGCGGCTGGCCGGCTGACGCCCGGGTGAGTCTCGCCGGGGACCTGGCCGAGGTGCTCGCGTCCACCCTCGCCGCGTGGGCGGTCGACGGGTCGGTCGTCCTGGCCCGAAACGGTGAGCACGCCGGAAGCGAGCACCAACCCGAGCGCCTCGCCTCCGAAGGCGTAACGATCGACCTGACCGCAGAATCGGCTGAACCTGGCGGGTTCTAGCGCCGTATCTGCTTCTCGATCGCGACCCAGGTAAGGCCGCTGACGACCCCGCTCGGAGCCAGCTTCGCGCCCGACTGGACCGCCCGGACCGCGGCCAGGGTCTTCGGGCCGAAGTCGCCATCCGGGCTGACTCGGAGCGCGCGTTGCAGGGCGACGACCGCAACGCCCTTGGAACCCTGCTTCAGTGTGAGCCCGCGATAGCCGAGCAACGGGTAGTCACGCTTCTCGAGGCGGTCCCACACCAGGCGATCGGCGACACCGTTGGGCGAAATGTGTTGCAGGGTCTGGAAAGTCACCAGCGCAGAGCGCGTCTTCGGTCCGAAGGCACCGTCGGGCGTGACGTGTAGAGCACGTTGGAGGATCACGACGACTGATCCCCTGGAACCCTGCCGCAGGTTCACCCCTTTGTATGCCGTGAACGCCGTGGACGCCGTAGGCGCGACAGGGGCGCGAACTCGAGCTCGCGAAGGTGCTGGAGTGGGTTTCGGCGCCTTCAAAGGCTTGGCAACTGGCTTGGTCACATGAGCCGGCCTTGGCGCTGGCGGCTTCGTCAGCGACGGAGCCGGCGGAGTGGGCACAAGCTTGGCCCAGGTGGCCTTGTCCAGAACCCCGGTGATCGGCACGCCCGCTCGTCTCTGCCAGGCGACCAATGCCGCTTGGGTCTTCGGCCCGAACGATCCGTCCGGTGTCACTGTCAGAGCCTTCTGGGCCACCGCGATCTGTGCGTTCTTCTGACCGATGACATAGACCGGGTAAGGCGACGCCGGGGCGACGGGCAGGTATGTGGGGCAGGCAGCCGTGCGAGGCACGGTGTACAGCGGCGCGTACTGACCGGCATACGCCCGGCAGGGGCCCAGGTCGACGGCCGTTGTGGCGTGCCCCGTCCACCAGGACGTCCGTGCCATGGCGCCATCCCACGAGAAGCTGAAGTGGATGTGGTCGGTGTGCGGGACGGAGCCGGTGTACGGCGCCCAGCCCTGCTCGGGCCGGTACTCGCGCCACATCTTGTGGTTCCAGATGATGTAGCTGATCCCGAACCGGCGAGCCATGGCGCCGTTGTCTGCGCTGAGCCAGGCGACCACCGAGTCGGCGACGGCCTTCTGCTGTGGGTCCTTCACGCTGAGCATCCAGTCCAGCGCCCGGCCCTCGTAGTGCTCGCTCGTGTCGGCCTGGCAGGTCCTGCTGATGCCGGTCTGCCCGGCCTTGTAGTTGCTCTTCATCAGGGCGGCGAAGGCGGTCACGCCGGGCTTGTCACGAGGGTCGCAGGACACTTGCCCCACGTATGGTGTCCTGACGTCGAGAGCGGCAGGCAGGGACTTGTGCGGAGCCACGGGAGTCACCGGCGTACGTGGGGGCGTGGCAGCCTGTGCTGCCGATGCCGCGCCGACAGCCACCAACGGGACCGCCAAGGCCGCCCCGCTCAACGTGAACAGCCGCGCGCGAACGGACATCTGTGGTTTCTCCTCTTGCGTCACAACAATCACATCAACACCATCAGCGATCAGTTTCCCCGCGCGTCCCACCACCGTGCAAGCGCTTTGGGCGAACTACAGATCTGTAATTCCTTCGGACCCGCCTTGCGCGGGTCGGCTCAGCTCTGGGGCAGACGCCGAAGGAGCGGCGAGGCCAGGCTGGCGCTGAACTGGGTGCTCATGTGGTCGTAGTCGAAGTAGACGTTCGCCCCGCCGATCACGGCGTAGCAGCGTCTGGCGTCGCAGAAGTAGTCGCTGAGGTCGACCAGGTTGACCTGGTACCGCATGGATCGAGCCGCCCGCATCATGTCGTCGTCGACGAGGACCTGGGAGCGCGGGTTGGAGCAGGCCA
>DATCQG010000361.1:0-1579 GCA_036569625.1 Dermatophilaceae bacterium
CGCCCCGGGCAGGTGAAGACGGCAAGAGTTCCTGACTTCCATCGCTTCCCGAAGGATCACGGGCGATGGTCACAGTGGCGGGACCGCGCCGGATTTACACCGGCTTCCTCTGAAATGTGCCGTCTTCGGCGGTTGGAGCCCAAAAGAGGACTCCGCGCCGCAGCATAGCAAGCCTGCGACGTGTTGAACCACCGAGCCGGCTTGGCCAGGGTGACGCGGTTATGCTCCGGGCCATGGCTTCCCTTCCCGTGAACGAGTACGAGAAGAATGCCGCCGAGATCCTTCGCCGGTCCTTCGCCACGATCAGGGCGCAGGCAGACCTGGGCCGGTTCTCTGCCGAGGAGTCGCAGGTCGCGGTCCGGATGATCCATGCCTGCGGCATGGTGGATCTCGTCGACGACATCGCGTTCTCCCCCGGTGCCGTTCTGGGGGCACGCGCCGCCCTGCGGGGTGGCGCCCCGATCCTGTGCGACGTGCAGATGGTGGCCAGCGGGGTATCCCGCCGGCGTCTTCCCGCGGACAACGAGGTCGTATGCACGCTGTCGGAGCCTGGGGTTGCCGACCTTGCACTTGAGATGGGCAACACCCGCACGGCCGCCTCGGTCGAGCTGTGGCGGGACCGGCTCGATGGTGCAGTCATCGCAATCGGCAACGCCCCCACGGCCCTGTTCCATCTGCTGGAATTATTGCGGGATATCGACATCCGCCCAGCCGCTGTCCTCGGTATTCCGGTGGGGTTCATCGGCGCAGCAGAGTCCAAGCAGGCACTTGTCGACAACGATCTCGGCCTGAACTACATCGTCGTCCACGGCCGTCGAGGAGGTAGCGCGATCACGTGCGGGGCCCTGAATGCGATCGCCAGCGAAGAAGAGTGAGCGCCGCCGTGAGTCCTGTCTCCGTCAGATCTTCGGCAACTGGGTCCAGCGGTCACACGAGTTTGCTGCGGTTTAACGTATCTGGGCGTCAACCCACTCGACCGCGCCTTGTACGTCCGCAACCTCCGGGACTCCACCAGGGGTCGCGGGACGCTGGACAATGACCACTGGAAGACCGAGCTCACGGGCCCCGATCAGTTTCGCGGCCGTTGCCGCGCCGCCGCTGTTCTTGGTGATGACTGTGTCGATCCGGCGACCACGCATCAGTGCGATCTCGGTTTCCAGCGAATAGGGCCCCCGATCCAGCAGCAGCTCCATCTGTGGCGGGGTGGGCTCATCGGGCGGGTCGATGCAGCGGACCAGGAACCAGGCGCCCGTCACGTCCGCAAAGGACGAGACGCCCTGCCGGCCGATGGTCAGGAAATGCCGGTTGCCCAGTTCTGGCAGCATCAATGCCGCGTCCTCCAGGGATGTCGCTTCGTGCCATCGGTCGCCCTCACCAGGGACCCAGGCGGTGCGCCGAAGCGCCAGCAGGGGAACATGAGAGCCGGCAGCTGCGGCGGCAGCGTTCCAGCTCATCGTGGCGGCGAAAGGATGGGTGGCATCTATGACAGCCCGTATGCCGTGCGCCCGGATCCACTCCGTGAGTCCCGTCGCGCCGCCGAAACCTCCGACGCGGACCTGGCCGGCCGGCATATGGGGGC
>DATCQG010000362.1:0-2845 GCA_036569625.1 Dermatophilaceae bacterium
TGCCGTCCTGGCCGCGTTCCTGCCCGTCGGCCGGGGCAACCTCGAGGCGATCGGCGCCTTGATCTCCCATGTGGTTCCGGAGGGCTGGGTCGCCCGGGACGCCGTGACTGTTGTCGCCCTCGACTACGACACCGGTGAGCGGGCTGCCTTCGGAAGGCCCGGCGCGCCGCCGGCCTCGCTGCCCGATGCGGTGATGGCCTCCTGTGCCATCCCCGGGTGGTACCAGCCGGTGGTGATCGGGGACCACCGTTACATCGACGGGGGTGCGTGGTCCTCGACCAACCTCGACCTGCTCGCGGGTGAGGGCCTGGACGAGGTCTTCGTGCTCGCCCCCCAGGTCAGCTTCGACCCCGACTCACCCACACGGTGGGCGACCCGCCTGGAGCGGCAATGGCGAAACCGGGTGACCCGCAAGGTCGTCCGGGAGGTGGAGATGGTCCACCGACATGGCACTGAGGTCACGGTCCTCGGCCCGGGCCCCGCGGACCTCGAGGCGATCGGTGGCAACCTGATGGACCTCACGAGACGGCCGGCGGTCATCGAGACCTCGCGGCGTACCTCGGCCCTTGCCCTGCGTGACCCAGCCCCTCTACCTGATGGTGACGACTTCAGTGATGTCGGATGATGGTGACGCGGATCTACGTGCCCCTCAACGCTTCGATGCTCCGACGCCTGGACAAGGATCGCGCTCTGACCAAAGCGCCGATCCTCGCCTATGCCGTCACGGAGGCCGTGCGGGCCGCAGCCAGGGCCGCCGGTCAGGACGAGTGGGAGTACACCGCACTGAGCGACGCCGCCCGGAGCTCGGCCGCTCTGCTCACCTCCCGTGAGAGCCGCCGCATCGTGGCTGCGGCTGACGTGCCCCCTGAGGTGGTGGGCCCGCCCGCGCCCGAGAACGCCATCGACGAGTCGGCAGTTTCCATTGCGGAATCCGTTGCGCTCAACCGGATTGCCTCCTTCCACGTAGACGATGACAACAGCACCGAGGACGACGAGCTGTTGTGGTACGACGTGACGGAACTTCCCGCCATACTTGCCCTTCTGTGAGGCGTGGCACGATGGGCGGCGACCCCAAAGCCGAAAGACCCTCAGGAGATGTTCGACGCAATGGATGCTGTGACTCGAGTTCCCGCCCCTCTCAACGAGCCGGTTCTGGACTACGCGCCGGGGAGTCCGGAACGCGCTGAGCTGGAGGTCGCTCTGGCCGAGCTGGGCAGCAAGCGGACCGATCTGCCCCACACGATCGGCGGCAAGCGGGTCATCGGCACCGGCAAGAAGATCGACGTGCGCCAGCCCCACGCCCACAAGCGCATTCTCGGGACCCTGCGCGAGGCCACGGTGGCCGACGCAGAGGCTGCGGTCGCGGCGGCCACCGCGGCGGCACCCGCCTGGCGGGCCCTCTCCTTCGACGACCGCGCGGCGATCCTGCTCAAGGCGGCCGACCTGCTGGCCGGGCCATGGCGCGCAAGGATCGTCGCCGCAACGATGTTGGGCCAGTCAAAGACCTGCTATCAGGCCGAGATCGACGGTGCCTGCGAGTTGATCGACTTCTGGCGCTTCAACGTCCACTTCGCGCGGCAGATCCTGGCCGAGCAGCCTCCGGCCAACTCCAAGGGCATCTGGAACCGCGTCGACTACCGCCCGCTCGAGGGGTTCGTCTACGCCATCACGCCGTTCAACTTCACCGCCATCGCCGGCAACCTGCCGACCGCCCCTGCTCTCATGGGCAACACCGTGGTCTGGAAGCCGTCGTCGAGCCAGCAGCTGGCAGCCCACCTGACGATGGAGCTGCTCGAAGAGGCCGGTATGCCGCCGGGCGTCATCAACATGGTCACCGGCCACGGCGTCAACGTCTCTGCGGTGGTGCTGAGCTCGCCGGACCTGGCCGGCATCCACTTCACCGGCTCGACCGCGCTGTTCCAGTCACTCTGGCAGCAGGTCGGCGCCAACCTGAAGACGTACAAGACCTATCCCCGCCTGGTTGGTGAGACGGGTGGCAAGGACTTCATCCTGGCTCACCCCTCCGCCGACCCGGATGTGTTGCGCACGGCCATGATTCGCGGCGCGTTCGAGTACCAGGGGCAGAAGTGCTCCGCCGCCTCACGGGCCTATGTGCCGCGCAGCCTGTGGAAGGTCATCAAGTCCGATCTCGCCCGGATCACCGATGGCCTCGGCCAGGGCGACGTCACCGACTTCTCCAACTTCATGGGCGCCGTCATCGACGAGCGTGCGTTCGCCAAGCATCGCGACGTGATCGACAAGGCGCACGCCACCAAGGGTGTCAAGGTCATCGCCGGTGGCACGTATGACGACTCGGTCGGCTTCTTCATCCGCCCGACCATCCTGGAGATCGACGACCCGGAGGACGAGGCGTTCAGCGTCGAGTACTTCGGGCCCATCCTGGCCGTCCATGTCTATGCCGACAGCAAGTACGACAAGGTGCTCGACCAGATGGAGTCGGCGGCGCCCTACGCGCTGACCGGGTCGATCATCGCGACCGACCGGGCCGCCATCGTCGACGCCGAGGAGCGGCTCCGGTTTGCGGCTGGCAACTTCTACATCAACGACAAGCCGACGGGTGCCGTCGTCGGCCAGCAGCCCTTCGGCGGCGGTCGCGCGTCGGGCACCAACGACAAGGCCGGGTCACCGCTGAACCTGATGCGCTGGACCAGCGCGCGCTCGATCAAGGAGACGTTCTCAGCGGCGAAGTCCCACGGCTACCCGCACATGGGCTGAACGCCGCGCTTTAAGGGCTCTCCTGACGCATCCGTGGGTGGTTCTTGGGCCGCTGATGAGCAACACGCCGTTCCCGCTTAGGTTTTGGGCTGTCTGAAGGTCCAGAAGC
>DATCQG010000363.1:0-3933 GCA_036569625.1 Dermatophilaceae bacterium
ACCACCTCGAGGGGCTCATCACCCCGCGGCACTTTGTCCGCCTCGGATTCATCCTGGCGACGCTGTCCGCGACCTACATCTATCTGACATTCGCCGACCTGCTTCCCGGGGCCTATGTCGCGGATCGTGGCACCGCCGCGGTATTCACCGAGCTGCTGGTGGGTCGCCTGGCCTTGTGGTTCTGGTTGTTCGCCGTCGTCGGAGGATTGCTGCCGCTGCTGCTCGTGGCTCTGCCATGGACCAGGAGCGTGGGCGGCATGGTCGCCGCCGCCATCCTTGTCGTACCCATGATGTGGCTCAAGAGGATCCTCATGGTCGTCGGGTCGGCCACCTACGACACCGTGACAGGCGCGTTCGGCCGATACCACTTCACCTGGGTCCCGGTCGCTATCACCCTCGCCGCGACTGCCGCGATCCCGCTCCTGCTCATGCTGCTCTTCCGCGTCGTACCTCTATTGTCCATCAACGAGATCGAAGAGATCGAAGAGCTGGAGCAGCTGCACCACCTGCAGAATAGCCACCCCGCCGGCCCGCCCGCAGAACCGAGCAAGCCCGTGCGCCATGACAGGGTGGTGGGCGCGAAGGGCAAGGCTCACTCTCTAGGGGGCGCGATCGGAGCCCTACTGTTTGTCGCTTTCCTGGGCATGCTCGGAGTCGGTACCGCCGACAACGCCCAGGCCGCGTCACCTCCACAAGGTGCCTCCACCATCACGATCACCGGCAGCGAAGCAGGCGGGTCCATGGAACTCACCGCAACGCTCACCGGGCCTCATGGCCAGCGCATAGCCGATGCCGCCGTGGCCTTCGCTTTCTCAACCACAGAGTTCGGGACCCCGGCGCGTCTTGTCGCACTGGGGTCGGCCACCACCGACAAGACCGGGATCGCCCGGCTCACTCTGGGCGGTGACGCCGACCACATGTACCGACCCACCGCCAACGGGCCGCAAGAGTTTGTCGCCACCTACACGGCAGCCGGCGCCAAGCCCCTCACCGCGGCCACCACCATCAACGTGACCAACGCTCGGTCCGCCTACCACCCTGCCCCCGCCAAACCCCTGGCTAGCGTGGGTAACGTCCTGGTCGTCGTCCTCTTCGCCGTCGTGGCGTCCATCTGGTTGACGCTGATCACTCAGATATGGCGCGTTCGCCGCGTCTGCCGGGTCGTTCGGGGGCCGACGACCAGCTCCCCCTGAGAACCGGCATCGGGCCAGAGACTTCGTTGACCCAACGACGCCGGGATCAGGGCACCCTGCGCCACCTAGGCCCCCGGCGTGGCGGATCTTGGTACACGTTTATTACACTGTGTTCCGTGAAAACTAATCAGGCGGTCACCGCGGGCCTAGAGCTGGGGTATGGTCCGCTGCCAGCGGCGCGAGCGAACCGGCGACGGGCACACCTCTCGACTGCGCGGGCCCGCATCCTGGACCTCCTGATCGACCAGCCGGAGCCCTGCACGGTGAGTGCCCTTGCGGCGCTGACTCGTCAACACCCCAATACGATTCGCGAACATCTCGACGGTCTGGTGGTCGACCGGCTGGTCGTTCGAGCGTCCTCTCCTGCGCAGGGCCGCGGGCGCCCCGCCTGGCTCTACAGCGCCACGCCTGAAGCCGGCTCAGAGTCCGGCGCCCGCGAGTATGCCGGTCTGGCCTCCGCGTTGGCCGCGCAGATCGCCCGAACCAGTCAGCGACCCCGAGCCGATTCTATCGAGGCGGGCAGGATGTGGGGCCGGGATCTGGTCCGGCGATCTCAGGTAGCTGAGCCCACGGACGAGGGTCGGGGTCCCGACGCCACGATCGCACCCAGTGCGTTGTCGGCCCGCCGCCAAGTGGTCACACTGCTTGAGGAACTCGGGTTCGCCCCGAGTGCTGATGCCAGTTTCGGTGTCATCAAGCTCCGCCGTTGCCCCCTGCTCGAGGCAGCCCATCACTATCCAGAGGTCGTCTGCGGAGTCCACCTCGGTGTCGTGCGAGGCGCCCTCACTGAGCTGGGCGCGGACGCCGATCGAACGGACAGCACCGCACTGCAACCGTTCTCGGAGCCCGGGGCCTGTCGTCTGGACCTGCTGCCGGGTTCGTCGACCGACTGATGAACCGAGCCGGACGACCACGAAAGCCTTCCCTCGATGATCAGGTGGAAAGACCGCTCGGCGGCTTGTTGTTTTTACCGCGCTAATCAGGAAAACTGCATCCATGCCCAAGTCCCCCGGCGCGTCGACCAGGCGGGAGGCCCGTTCACCGGTACCGAGCGGGTCTACCTTTGGGCACCCGACACCAGGCCGGTCCGGCATGAGTCATCACCAGCTACTTGCCAGCACAAGCCGGATGGCCGTGCTGGAGCTGCTGCGATCGCGCGCCCAGCCGCTCGGTGTCGGCGAGGTCGCCCAGTACGTCGGGCTGCACCAGAACACCGTGCGGTCCCACCTCGACCTGTTGGCGGACTCCGGGTACGCGATACGAAGAACCGAGCCTCCCAGAGGTCGGGGCCGCCCCCGGGTGGTCTACGAGGCAACCGCCGCGCCGGACGGCGAACGAAACTACCAGCTGCTAGCAGAGATGCTGGCCCAGCACCTGCTCGCCACTAGTGAGAGCCCCGGCGAGGATGCAGTGAACGCCGGGCGGACCTGGGCCGGGTTGACGGAGCGCCTCCAGCGTGGCAGCGAGGGGACCGCTGCGTCGCCCCCGGTCAGCGAGGAGGTGGCCATCGGCACGGTCGTGCGGATGCTCGGCGATATCGGCTTCGCGCCCGAGCTGAGCTCCGACGGCACGTTCATCAACCTGCACCACTGCCCGTTCCGCGAGCTGGCCGAGAGCAACCCTGAGGTGGTGTGCGGAGCGCACCTGGGAATGATTCAGGGCGCCCTGGCCGCCCTGGGCGCCCCGGTGAGTGCCACCCGCTTGCTCTCCTTCGTCCAGCCCGACCTGTGCATCGCTACCTTGACCCGAACGGCAACCGCGAATGCGCGGAACGACCACGCAGTGACGCCGGCGTGACCAGTACCTCAGCTCTGGGCAGCCGACTCCAGGCGGGTCGCTCCCCGAATCCGGCGACTTCTCAAGTTGCCTACCTGCCGTTGGCTCGTGCGCGCACCCGGTTAGTTTACACGGAATAGAGTGTAATAAAGTTTGGACAGGCTTCGCCAATCGTGCGGGCCCGAGACGCCCTAGCCGCGATGACCAGCTCGGAAGCCAAGCCCCGCGCCGCGGATGAGAAAGGGTCAACTGACAGTGGAAGGGGTCAAGGAGCCAGGGGTGGAGACCCTGCGACGATGGGAGAGTGCGGGCGGCCACTGGCAGGTCCTGTCCCGAAGCCCGGCCGGACTCATCGTCTCGCTGATGCGCTGCGACGGCGGCGAGGAGATGCACCGCATAGCCAGCTCCGACCCTGCCCTCACCGCATACATCGGCGACCGCGAGACAAGCGTCCAATGAAGTGCTGACCCTTCAGTTCCCGCCTAGACCCGCCCCCAGACGGTCACTGCTTCCAGTGGATGAACCATTCAAACCATGCCGTGACCCGTGAACGCGGAATGCTCGCTGGGAGGTCGGTTGTGGTCGGCTGTGGTCGGCTGTCTGTGGGGAATGCGCACGTAAGTTGTCGGGTGGGCAGGCATTTCTGCTGGTCACAGGCTTACTGTCGCTGGACTGTAAATCCATCGCGAAAGCTTCGAAGGTTCGAATCCTTCACCTGCCACCACGTGCGCGAAGGGCCCCTGACCTGCGGAAACGCCGGTTAGGGGCCTCCTCGTGTACCCGGTGGGGGTATCCAAAACACAGTGCGTAAGTCGGTCGTAACAGCCATCGGCCGCAAGCTTGTGACCAGCGCAAATGCGTTTGGCGGACGGCCATCGTCGAAGTCCGCCGGGAATGCGCCGGTAAGTTCAGGCTCGCGTCGCCGTGCTGGTCGGACTCATCGGGGCGCTGACCTGAGCAGATA
>DATCQG010000364.1:0-2374 GCA_036569625.1 Dermatophilaceae bacterium
GAGGTGACAAAGGGGACCCGGCTCGTCCTGAAGGTCAAGAACGCCGACGCGATGCGCCACGACCTGGTCCTCGAGACCGGTCAGCACACTGCGCTGCTCACCGGTGGAGAGTCTGCGACTATCACCGTCGGCGTCGTCAACACCGGGATCGCCGGCTGGTGCAGTGTCCCCGGACACAGGGTCGCGGGGATGACCCTGAGCATTGTCGTGACCAGGGCCGGTAATGCCGCCAGCTCGGCCGCGAAGGTTCACGGGTCTGGCATGGGAGCGATGTCGAATGGCGCTTCAGCCAGCGCGTCCGCACCAGTCATCGACTTTCGCGCCTCCCCGGGACCGGGCTGGAAGCGGTACGACCCGGCCCTGCAGCCGGCGCCCGGCGCCAAGGAGCATCGCCTGACCATGACGGTGCGAGACACAGTCGTCGAGGTCGCACCCGGCGTGCGTCAGACCCTGTGGACCTTCAACGGGACCGCGCCCGGGCCCACCCTGCATGGCAAGGTCGGCGACGTCTTCACCATCACCTTCGTCAACGACGCAAGCATGGGCCACGGTATCGACTTTCATGCCGGCTCCCTGGCACCAGACCTGCCGATGCGCACGATCGACCCCGGGAAGTCGTTGACCTACCAGTTCGTCGCGAACCACTCGGGGGCGTGGCTCTACCACTGCAGCACGATGCCGATGGCCCTGCACATCTCGAACGGGATGTATGGCGCGGTCATCATCGACCCTCCCGACCTCCCGGCCGTCGCCCACGAGTTTGTCGTCGTGCAGTCCGAGCTCTACCTCGGACCACAGAACGGCACCGCCGACGAGGCCAAGATCGCGGCCGAAAAGCCCGACGCCATCCTGTTCAACGGCTACGTCAACCAGTACGACCACGCGCCCATCCGCGTCCCGGTCGGTGAACGCGTACGGGTATGGGTGGTGGATGCGGGACCGCAGCGAGCGACGGCTTTCCACGTGGTGGGCACCCAGTTCGACACGGTGTTCAAGGAAGGCGCCTACCTCCTCAGAGCCGGCAACGCCGAGCACGGCGCGTCACAGGTGTTGGACCTCGCCCCCGCCCAGGGAGGTTTCGTCGAGTTCGTCCTACCGCAGGCGGGCCACTACCCGTTCACCGATCACGCCATGGTCGACGGCCAGCGCGGAGCCCATGGCATCTTCCAGGCGTTCTAGGTGCTGGATCTGTGGTCCCTGGTGCGCTTCTTGCACGTGGTCGGCGCGGTCGTGTGGCTTGGCGGGCAGCTCACCGTCTCCGCGTTGGTGATGCCGGTCGCTCGTGACCGCCTCCCCGAGCAGGCTCGTGCGGGCCTGATGCGAGTCCTCGGGATGCGTTTCGGCATCGCCACGGTGGCAGTGTTGATCCCGCTACAGATCGCGACGGGAGTTGCCCTGGCGCGGCACAAAGGGGTCACCCTGGCCTCCCTGGCCGAACCCGGATATGGGCGCATGCTCGCAGGGAAGCTGGTTGCGTTCGCCCTGGTCATGCTGGCCGCGGGGCTTCATGGGTGGGCGATCTCGGCGGGGCGCCGGACCCTGGCTCGATCCTTGGCGGTGTCATCGCTGACCGGGTCGTTCGTTGTGGTGCTGCTCGCTACCGCGCTGCCGGTCACCTGACCTCGGCCCTGACGACTCGCCTTGTGCTGGCGATCGCCACTTTCTGGAATTGACTCTGGGCAGAGGTGGACAACCAACGGATCCCGTCGTCAACCCGAGGCGCTGCCATGGCCCGCAGCCGTTCTGTTGCCGATCAACGTGTTCGATCGCCGCACGCCAGCTCCAGGTCAACCTGGACTGAGGTCTGATTTCTTGCCGGCGGCGCCACGTTCGAGCAGGTCCGCAACCGGATCACCTGCGCACACGCTGAATGGGGCGATGGGCCGATCACCGGGTCTGGGAATGAGACATGGTTGTAGTTTTCCTGATATCTGTAGTAAAAACAAGTTCGACCGTGAAATCGATGAAGGAGCAGCGATGTCTGTCGCCCCACCTGTTTGGCGCACGCCCGGCGCCATCCTCATCGGGCGCGCTGGATGCGCGCCCGACGTAGACACAGACGGTGATGTATCGACCAAACGCGCCGTGAGGTTCATGCACCACGACGCATCCGAGCGGCCCTTCATCGTCATCTGGGAGGTCACGCGCGCCTGCCAGCTCGTATGCACCCACTGCCGCGCCGACGCCATCCGGACCCGTAACCCCTTCGAGCTGACCACCGCCGAGGGCAAGCAGCTGCTTGACGACCTCGCCTCCTTCGGTTCGCCACGCCCACTGGTCGTTCTGACCGGTGGTGATCCCTTCGAGCGACCTGACCTGGCCGAGGCTGGTGGCGCACGGCACGCGGAACGGGCTGAGCATGGCTCTCTCCCCC
>DATCQG010000365.1:0-2408 GCA_036569625.1 Dermatophilaceae bacterium
CGGCGTTCCCCTGACGGTCTGCCGGATCACGCCGGACACGGCATACCTCGTCCTCGAGATGGGCTCCCGGGGGATCGGTCACATCGCCTACCTCACCGGTATCGCGCCGCCGCGGATCGGGGTTGTCCTCAACGTCGGCACCGCGCACGTGGGTGAGTTCGGCACGCGCGAGGCCATCGGAGCTGCCAAGGCCGAGCTCGTGCAGTCTTTGCCTGCAGCCGGATTCGCCGTGCTGAACGCGGACGACCCCATCGTCGCAGCGATGGCGGGCCAGACCCGGGCACACGTCATACAGGTGGGGAGGTCGGCCGGGGCGGCCGTCAGAGCGACGGGCATCCTGCTCGACCGACAGGCGCGCGCGTCCTTCACCCTCGTCACCGACCAGGGCAGTGCCCTCGTTGCTCTGGGGCTTCACGGAGAGCATCACGTCGGCAACGCCCTTGCAGTCGCTGCAGTTGCCCTGGCCGTCGGGATGCCGCTGCAGGCGGTTGCATCGGCGCTGGGGGAGGCCCGCCCGCAAAGCCGTTGGCGGATGGAGGTCCACGAGCGCGCCGATGGGGTCACGATCATCAACGACGCCTACAACGCCAACCCGGACTCCATGCTCGCAGCGCTCAATGCTCTGGCGACAATGGGCCAGGGCCACCGGACGTGGGCCGTCCTGGGCGAGATGCTCGAGCTGGGGCCGGAGTCCATCAGCGAACACGACGCGCTGGGCCGGCTTGCCGTGCGCCTGAACGTGTCGCGTCTGGTCGCCGTGGGCGAGGGGACCCAGCCGATCGACGTCGGCGCCCGCGACGCGGGCTCGTCGGTCGAGGCTTCGACCTGGGTCCCCGACACCGACGCTGCCTATCACATGCTGCAGCAACACCTTGCCCCTGGTGACGTGGTGCTGCTGAAGTCCAGCCATGACGCCGGTCTACGGTGGCTCGGGGATCGTCTCCTGGAGAACACCGGATCCGAGGTCCTTTCGTGAAGGCTGTGCTGCTGGCCGCAGCGATCTCGCTCATTGTGACCCTGCTCGGCACACCGCTGTTCATCAAGTTCCTGGTCGGCCGCAACTACGGGCAGTTCATCCGCGACGACGGGCCGACGTCACACCACACCAAGCGCGGCACCCCCACCATGGGTGGCGCCATCATCATCGGCGCCTCGCTCCTGGCCTACGCCTCAGCGCACCTCTTGACGCTGACTCCGGTCACGGTCAGCGGGATCCTGGTTCTGTTCCTCATGGCCGGGCTGGGGCTCGTGGGCTTTCTCGACGACTACATCAAGATCTCCAAGCAGCGCAGCCTCGGGCTGCGTACCAAGGAGAAGCTCGCCGGCCAGACGCTTGTCGGGGTGATCTTCGCGGTCCTCGCGCTGCAGTTCCCCAACAACCGGTTCCGCACTCCCGCTGTGCCATTCGTGTCGTTCGCCCGGGACACGAACATCAACTTCGCCTTCGCCGGCACGCTGCTCGGCCTGATCCTGTTCGTCCTCTGGGCCAACCTGATGATCTCCGCCACAAGCAACGGCGTGAACCTCACCGACGGCCTGGACGGCCTGGCTACGGGCGCGGGCGTCATGGTGTTCGGGGCATACGTCTTCATCTCCATCTGGCAAGGCAACCAGAACTGCCAGTTCAACCCGGGCGTCAAGTGCTACGAGGTCCGGGACCCTCGCGACCTGGCCGTGGTGGCTGCCTGTCTCATGGGCTCCTGCTTCGGATTCCTGTGGTGGAACGCCGCGCCGGCCCAGATATTCATGGGAGACACGGGCTCGCTCGCACTGGGCGGTGCTTTGGCGGGGCTTGCGATCACCACACGGACCGAGCTGCTCGTGGTGATTCTTGGCGGTCTTTTCGTCATCATCACGCTCTCGGTCATCATCCAGGTCGGATGGTTCAAGCTAACCGGCAACCGGGTGTTCAGGATGGCCCCGCTCCAGCACCATTTCGAGCTGGTGGGCTGGAACGAGATCACGATCGTCATCCGGTTCTGGATCGTGGCCGGGTTGTTCGTCGCCCTGGGGATGGGTGTCTTCTATGCAGAATGGGTTGTCGGATCGTGACCGATTTCGACCCGAGCTACGAGCCCCGACAGGGGTCGCGAGACCTCACTCACCGTGACGCCGACTGGTCGACGCTGCGCGTCGTGGTCGCAGGCCTTGGCATCAGCGGCTTCGCTGCTGCCGACGCACTTTCGGAACGCGGGGCCATCGTCACTGCCCTGAGTGCCGACGCCACCCCGGCCATCATCGAGCGCGCACGGATCCTCGAGATCCTTGACGTTGACGTTCGTCTTGGGCCCGAGCATCTGCGTGACCTGCCCGAGGGCGCCGAGCTCGTCGTCACCTCACCGGGCCTGCGCCCCGACCATCCCATGCTGCTGGCGGCATCCGCCCGCGGAGTGCCGGTCTGGGGCGAG
>DATCQG010000366.1:0-1773 GCA_036569625.1 Dermatophilaceae bacterium
CTGAGGGGCAAATCTGTAAGCAAGAAGGTTGCTGAGTACAACGAAACCCGCGGGTCAACGCTGTGACCTGCGGGTTTGTGGTGGCCAGGGGCGGGGTCGAACCGCCGACCTTCCGATTTTCAGGCCGAAAGAGCCCGTCCGGGGAGGTCGCCCAGGGCCGAATTCGTGCTCAGCAGAGAGGAACTTGGTCCCTTGCCGTCCGGTGATTCAGGAGCTCGTGTTAGCAAATCCGTTAGCAAACCGGAGCCCAGGCGAGTGGCAGCGCTGCTCGAATGCTTGGGGCGCCTTTGGGTGTCCCTACGGGGCCGCGAGGTTCTATCGGTCGTTGCAACGCCTTCTCTGAAGGTGGGCGACCGATGGGGCTTCGATCGGATTCTGTTGCTGGTGTTCGCTTCTTGGCGGCGGTGCATGAGGGTCGAGGTATCAAACCCGCCGCCCGCAGTGTGGGCATCCATCCCTGGACTGGTTATCGATTGTTGCGCGAGGCCTTTCTGACCCTGCGCAGCCAAGGACTTGACGCCGAGGAGGCCCAAGCGGACCTGGGCTGCTTTACGGCCAAGGCTCAGGTTTGGGAGGAGGAGTTCCTCGCCGGTCTGGGTGATGGCCGCCATCACCTGCGGGTCCGAGTCGAGGTCGAAAGCATCTTCTGGGCTCACTATGACCAGGGCGGTTCGCTGTCGACGGCTAGTGCGCTTGCCGGTGTCTCCCGATCAACGGGCTACCGGTGGCTCGAGGCCCAATTCACCGCTCTACGCGATTCCGGCATGTCCCGCGCAGCTGCAGCCCGGCAGCTACGGCTCTCGCGCGGCCGCTCCGAGCAGTGGGAGGTGGAGCGCCGTCAGTGCCAACGCGACTTAGCTCGCAGCCGGGTCAAGGCCGAGCGGCACGCCATTCTCGACTCGGGCCGTCACGTGCAGTTGCTGGAGCTGCCACGCAGGCCCTCGCCTCGACAGGTTCGGCTGGCCGGGCTGGAACAGCGGTACTGGGAGCTGATGCGTGCCGGGGTGTCGAACACCGAAGCGTGCAGGCTTCTGGGCATGCACCGACAGGCCGGCACCCGGATCCGCAAGAGGTCGCACCACCAAACACTGAGACCCATGCGCCCAACCACCTTGGACAGCGGCAGGTACCTGTCGTTGCGCGAGCGGTTGCAGATCGCTGACTTGGAACGGCTGGGCTACTCGATCCGCAAGATCGCCAACGAGCTCGGCCGGCACCCTTCCACGGTCAAACGTGAGCTGGACCGCAACCGTGACCAGCACGGGCGGTACCTACCCCATGGCGCCGATGATGCTGCGCGGCTACGACGCCGTCGGCCACGAGCGTACAAGCTGATGGCAAGTCCTCGCCTGCGGATGCTGGTCCAGCGCAAGCTGAACAGGTACTGGTCCCCGGACGAGATCTGCGGATGGCTCCGCCTGATGTACCCCGCCGACGACTCCATGCGACTGTGTGCCGAAACGATCTACCGGGCGCTACTGCTGCCCAACGGGCGCGGCCTGGATACGCGCTACTGCTCATCGCTTCGTACCGGGCGAAGGATCCGCAAGTCCCGCTGGCTGACTCGCAACGGTGCCGGCGGAGCCGTGACGAACATGACGATGATCGACAAACGCCCCGCCGAGGTCGAGACCAAAATGACCGCCGGCAACTGGGAGGGCGACCTCATCCTGGGAACCGGCTGCGCCTCGGCCATGGTCACACTGCGAGAACGCAAAACCCAGTACGGCATCGTCATCAACCTTCCCCACGACCACACCGCAGCCACCGTCA
>DATCQG010000367.1:0-7870 GCA_036569625.1 Dermatophilaceae bacterium
TCGAGTTTTGTCGGGAATGAATGAGAAGTCAGTTGCCTGCCGGCGCAGGCTCGGTTGAGCGCTCAGCGACCTTGCCCCGGATGTCATCCATGTCCAGTGCGCGGATGCCGGCAATGACCTCCTCCAGGGAGGCCGCGGGTAGGGCGCCCGGTTGGCTGAAGACGAGAATGCCGTCGCGGAAACCCATCAGGGTCGGGATGGACGTGATCTGAGCCGAGGCAGCCAGTGACTGCTCGGCCTCGGTGTCCACCTTGGCGCAGACGATGTCGGGGTGGGCGACCGAGGCCGCCTCGAAGACCGGGGCGAACATCCGGCAGGGTCCGCACCAGGCTGCCCACCAGTCGACGAGCACGATGTCGTTCTCGAGCACTGTCTGCTCGAAGGTTGCTGCGGTCAGCGCTTGGGTGGTCATGAGTGTCCCTCTCTATCCATGAATAATACCGCCGGGGGTATCAACCCACAGTGGATGACAAATCTTCCTGGAGATCCAATGATATACCCAGTGGGGTATATCACGGAAGACAGGGCCAAGGCCTGCGGCGGTGCCGGAATGCTGGGCCATGGGCTAACGTTGGGACCAACCAGATACCCCCCTAGGTATTCAGCTTTGGTATCTCCACACAAGAGACGGAGTTCAACATGCTTGAGGTCCCCCTGTCAGCGTTCGCCGCGGCCCACTCCGACGGCGCAATCGTCGTCGACGTCCGCGAGCCCGGCGAGTACGTGACCGGTCACGTCCCCGGCGCCACCCTCGTCCCGATGGGACAGGTCGTGTCGCGGATGTCCGAGCTCCCCAAGGACATGCCGATCTATCTCATCTGCGCCAGCGGAAACCGCAGCCTCTCGACGGCCAGCTACCTGATCCGCGCGGGCTATGACGCTCACTCGGTCACCGGCGGCACCGGCGCCTGGACGCGCGCGGGACACCCCATCGTTATGGGCCAGCGGCCCAACGCCGCCTGACGCCAGCAGCGACAGTCCCACACCGCACTTGTCTGCGAAATCTCGATCAGACGCCTTCGAACCAACCCGAGAGGACCCCACCCGATGGTCACCATCGTCCCCATCGAGACCCCCACGCTCGGAGACCGAAGCTACCTCGCCCATGATGGCCAGGTCGCGCTCGTGGTCGACCCACAAAGGGACATCGACCGCGTGCTCGACCTGGCCGCGGCGACAGGTGTGCGGATAACCCACGTCTTCGAGACCCATATCCACAATGACTACGTCACCGGCGGCCTGGCACTGGCGAAGGCGACCGGCGCGGCATACCACGTCAATGCGGCCGATGACGTTGCGTACGAGCGGGTCCCGGTGGGCGATGGTGATGTCATCGACGTCAGCGACGCACTGCGGGTCCGGGTGATTGCCACCCCGGGCCACACCTACACCCACCTGTCGTACTCCCTGGAAAGCCAGGGTGAGCATGTCGGCGTCTTCTCCGGGGGGTCGATGCTCTTCGGCTCGACCGGCCGGCCGGACCTGCTCGGGCCCGATCACACCCACGCCCTGGTGCACCACCAGTACGCCTCCGTGCACCGGCTTGCCGCCGAGCTCCCCGACCGCGCGCAGGTGCTGCCCACCCACGGGTTCGGCAGCTTCTGCTCCGCCACGCAGTCCGAGGCCACGTCCTCCACGATCGGTCAGCAGAAGCGTTCCAACCCGGCGCTCACTCAGGCCGAGAAGGACTACGTGGAAGATCTGCTCGCCGGTCTGGACGCCTACCCCGCGTACTACGCGCACATGGGGGCGGCGAACTCCGCGGGTCCGGGCGCTGCCGACCTCAGGGCTCCCGAACCGGCCGACGCCGCCGCCCTTCGAGATCGCATCGAGGCTGGTGAGTGGGTGGTGGACCTGCGCACTCGCGCCGCGTTCGCCACCGGCTTCGTCCCGGGCACCTTCAACTTTGGAGTCGACGGCCAGTTCGCCACCTACCTGGGCTGGATCATCCCGTGGGGAACCCCGCTCACACTGCTGGGCGAGAGCACCGAACAGGTGGCCGAGGCCCAACGCGAGCTCGTCCGCATCGGCATCGACAGACCAGCCGCCGCGGCCACCGGCTTCCCGCGAGAGTGGACCGACCGCCCGCTGAACAGCCTTGACCGGGCCACTTTCGCCGACCTCGCCCAGGTCCTCCACCACCGCGCTGTGGTCGTGCTCGACGTGCGACGCGAGGGGGAGTGGCGCGAGGCACACATCGAAGGCGCCCTGAACATCCCCATCCACGAGCTCCTCGGCCGGGTCGCCGAGGTGCCGGAAGGGGAGGTATGGGTGCACTGCGCCGCCGGGTACCGCGCTTCCATCGCCGCATCGATCCTGGCCGCGGCAGGCACTCACGTGGTCGCCGTCGATGACTCCTTCGCGGAACAGGCCACCGTCGTCGGCTTGCCGGTCGTCACCGCACACCAGCACACCGACGTCGCATGAGCGTCAGCTCCAGGGTTCACGCCGCTTGACCGCACCCGACTGAACGGAAGCCCTCCTTTGCTTGCATTGGCCATCCCCATCGGCCTGCTCATCGGCCTCAGCCTCGGCGCCCTCGGCGGCGGCGGGTCGATCCTGACCGTGCCAGCCCTGGTCTACCTGCTTGGCCAGGACACGCGTACCGCCACGACCGGCTCGTTGATCATCGTGGGGGTCACCGCCCTCACCGGAATGACGGCCCACCACCGTGCGGGCCGGGTGCGCGTCGCTTCGGGTGTGACCTTCGGAGTGCTCGGGATCGCCGGGACCTATGCCGGATCACGGCTGTCCTCGAACGTCAGGCCCGATGTCCTGCTGGGCGCGTTCTCGATACTCATGCTTGTCGTCGCCGCCGCGATGTTCGCGCGCAGCCGGCGCCACGAAGGGGTGATCCGCGACACGACGCTGGACGAAGGCCCGTTCTTCAGGTTGCGGCCGTCCTTCGTCTGCGGGTGCCTGCGCGCAGCGAAGGTGGTTCTGACGGCAACAGCGGTCGGGCTGCTGACCGGTTTCTTCGGTGTCGGCGGCGGCTTCGTCGTGGTCCCCGCCCTCGTCCTGGTGCTGGGCTTCTCGATGCCCGTCGCGGTGGGCACCTCGCTGCTGGTGATCTCGATCAACAGCGCGTCGGCCCTGATCGCGCGCCTGGGCCACGGTCTGGCCCTCGACTGGGTTCTCATCGGTTCGTTCACCGCGGCTGCCGTGATCGGCAGCCTGCTTGGCGGCCGCGTCGCCTCACGGGTGCGGCCCCGGATGCTCGCACAGGGCTTTGCCCTGCTTCTCGTTGCTGTTGCCCTTTACACAGCCGCGCACAGTATTCCGCAGCTGGTCTGAGCCCTCATCCTTCAGGCGCCGGCCAGACAGTCAGGCGGCAGGGAACCGGCTCAGGTGCTCCAAGCCCGCGGACACCAGGTCGTCGATGAAGTTATAGGACGCGCGCTTCGGTATCGGTCTTCTGTCGCTCATTGGCGCGTATGCCGGGTTGTCCCGGGTGTCGGGACCAATGGCCCTACTGACCTATATACCCCTATGGGTATATAGGTCAGACAGATCCGAGCGCGCACGGCCGTCGGCGCAAAACGCGGGCGATGTCATGCCGCCACCATCCGGTCGAGGAGCCATCATGAGCAACGAAATCATGACCAAGGTGAGTCGGAAGGCAGACGTCCTCCCGGCGTGGACGTCCGTGCTGGTGGTGGTTGCCCACCCCGATGACGAGTCGTTCGGTCTGGGCGCGATCCTGGACGCCTTCACCGGCGCGGGAGCCAGGGTCGAGGTGCTCTGCCTGACCCATGGAGAGGCCTCCACGCTGCATGGAACCTCCGGAGACCTCGCCACGGTGCGCGAGGCTGAGCTGGCCTTGGCGGCCGAGGTGCTCGGAGTGACCAGGACGATGCTGCACGATCACCCGGATGGCGCCCTGAACGAGGTTTGCCAGGCGAGGCTGGCTGCTGAGGTGGTTGCTGTGGCCGATTCTTCTCACCCTGGCGGGGTGCTGGTCTTCGACACCGATGGGGTGACCGGTCACCTCGACCATGTCGCCGCGACCTCGGCGACGGTGTTGGCGGCGGAGATGCTTGACCTCCCGGTCCTGGGCTGGACCCTTCCCGAAACCGTTGCGGCACAGCTGAACCAAGAGTTTGGCGCCACATTCAAGGGCCACGCGGAGGTTGAAATCGACCTACGGGTGAGCATCGACCGCGGGCGACAGCGCCAGGCCAGTCGCGCCCACGTGAGCCAAGCACTGCCCGATAGCGTTCTGTGGCGCCGGCTGGAGCTGCTCGGCGACATCGAGAGCCTGCGATGGCTCCGACAGCCGGGCGGGGATGTGGGTCCTGCGCATGGCCTACTGGCGCGGTAATGCCGCCATACCAAGCTGACCCAACCTGAGGAGCACGACAATGATGAGCACCGCGGCATCCCAACATCGGCAGCCTTTCGACGCCCAAGTGGTTGACACCCAGGCCGTTGACGGCCAGAGGGAGCACTGGGGAATCACCTTCGAGGCCAACCCTGACATGTACGGCACCGACCCGAGCGAGTCCGGGCTCGCCGCCGCCGAGGCTTTCGCGGCCGCGGGCCATGGCAGCGTGCTCGAGCTCGGCGCCGGCCAGGGACGCGACACGTTCTACCTGGCCCGCCAGGGTATGCACGTGACTGCTCTGGACTTCGCCCCGGGGACGGTCGAGACCCTCACGTCCAAGGCCCAGGCTGCCGGGCTTGCTGACATGGTGAGCGCGACCCGCCACGACATCCGCCAACCGTTGCCGCTGCAAGACGCGAGCATCGATGCCTCGTACTCCCACATGCTGTTCTGCATGGCCTTCACCACCGGCGAGCTCGAGCGCCTGGCCGGGGAGATTCGCCGCGTGCTGCGGCCGGGAGGACTGGTTGTCTACACGGCCCGCACCACGGCGGACGCCCACTACGGCGCCGGCATCCCCCGCGGTGACGACATGTACGAGAACGGCGGGTTCATCGTCCACTTCTTCGACCGGGCGCTCATCGACCGCCTCGCCGTGGGCTTCGAGCTCATCGACGTCACCGACTTCTCCGAAGGAGACCTGCCCCGCCGGCTCGCGCAGGTCACTATGCGGGTCCTGCCGCAGTAGCTCTGTCCCACTTGCCGCAGAGACGTTGTGATTGCGAAAGGCTGTGTGCATGGGAACCCGCGTGTGGTCGCGGCGGCGTTCTACCACTGGGAACCGCCTGAGCAGGCCACAATCAGGACCTTTGGCACTGACCGGACATGCTGAACGACTGGTTGGTTGGGCCTCATGACGCGGACACCAGCATGACGAGTCGAGTTCTTGCCCGCGAAGGATTGCCCCGGCCCACCCCGGTGACGTTGCGGTGGCACGCAGCTCTGCGGACAACGGCTGCACAGAGGCACCCTGAATGACGACCGTTCCTGTCATGGGACTCTCCAACCCAGCCCTCCCTATGACTGCTTGGGCATCGCAGGGTGTTCGGCGGCCGCGGCGGCCACGTGGTGGTATGCCGTGGCCGGACGCCCGCAGACAGGCAGGTACCGCCGCGATTCCGCTGGCTGCCAAGCGGCTGTCTCTGCAGGCGGCAGGTGGTTGTCTGCTGGTCGACGATCTCGTGGCGCTCACAGACCTGCCGGTCGCTGACACGTCCGCGATGGACGGGTGGGCCGTCGCGGGCTCCCCACCATGGCGAGTTGTCGCGGACCTTCCCGCCGGGCGACTGTTGGAGCACCCGCTTTCCGCCGGGCAGTGCGCGCGCATCGCCACTGGCGCTGTCATACCCGACGGGGCTGACGCCGTCCTCAAGGTGGAAGAGTCCCTGCTCGACGCCGTCGGTGTGCAACCGAGCAACCCCGGCGGGGCTCCGCGGCCTCGCTCCAACGTCCGGCGCGCGGGCGAAGAAGCGGGATGTGGCGACGTGCTGCTGCCTGCTGGAACTGTCGTGACGCCGCCTGTCCTGGGGCTGGCTGCGGCAGCCGGACACGACACGCTCCTGGTCACGCCCCCGGCGACGGTCGAAGTGTTTATCCTCGGTGACGAGCTGAGCTTCAGCGGTCCGCCGACGCCGGGTCGCACTCGTGATGCGTTGGGACCGCAACTTCCCGCCTGGCTCGGTGCTTTCGGAGCGGCCCCACCGTCGATAGTGCGGCTTCACGACCAATTGGCCGATCTGACTGCCGCATTGACCACCAGCCAGGCCGACCTCGTCATCACGACCGGCGGCACCAGCGTCGGCCCGCGCGACCATGTCCGTGCAGCCATCGCGCAGGCCGGTGGCCGAGTCGTCGTGGAAGGGGTACACGTCAAGCCCGGACACCCGATGCTCCTCGCGTCGCTACCTGGCGGCCGGTGGCTGGTGGGCCTGCCTGGAAACCCGTTCGCCGCCTGTGCGGCACTGCTGACGCTGGTCGGGCCTCTGCTCGACGGGCTTCACGGCCTGAGTCCTGCGGTGACCGTCATGGCGACGCTGACCACGGCCGAACCCGGGCGCCCCGGCGACGGGCACCGGTTGCTGCCGGTACGCCTCGGCGCCGACGGTAGCGCCGAGATCCTTCCCTCTTGCGGTTCGGCGATGCTCCGAGGCCTGGCGCACGCGACCGGCCTTGTCGTCGTCCCGCCCCCCGGTGCGGCCGCAGGTGACCAGGTGGAGTACCTCCCGCTGCCCTGGGAACACTCGGTGATCGCGGGAGGAAGGGCCAAAAGGCGATAAGCGATAAGCAGGGACGAGTGAGAGCCGTGATGCACGAAGCTACATTTTCCCGTGCTGCGCCGACCCGGTGACTGAGCCACATAAGTGATCAATGTCCCATGTGACCCAGCATCAGGACTTTAGTCCCTATTAGGGCTATTGGCCGGGAGAACCATGGCGGTGCCTGCAACCGCCAGGTTTACCTCCACGGAGGAGCTGCGCAACACATGACCATGACCCCGACCCGAAGGACGTTTCTCCAGGTTGCCGCAGCCGGAACCGCGGTGGCCGCGATCCCGGTCGGGGTGAGAGAGCTCGCCAACCGGCCAGCTGCCGCGGCCGCAGAGGTTCGGGGCACCGAGAAGGTGGTGCCGAGCGTCTGCGAGATGTGCACGGTGCGCTGCCCGATCCTGGTTCGGGTGCGCGATGGCAAGGTCGTGCGGATCGAGGGAAACCCCAAGGAGAAGTCGACCCAGGGTGCGATCTGCGCCAAGGGCAACGCCGGGGTCTCCCTGCTGGAGGATCCCGACCGGGTGCGCACGCCGCTCATCCGGACCGGCGCTCGCGGCGAAGGCAAGTTCCGCAAGGCCAGCTGGGACGAGGCGTACCGCTACATCGCGGACCGGTTGAAGGCCATCCGCCCAGAAGAGCTCGGCGTGGGGCGTCGCCCCAGCGCAAGCGATGCCTTCCTGCTGACCTTTGCGAAGGCGTTCGGAACCCCGAACATCTTCAGCCACGAGTCCTCCTGCCCCCTGGCTCGCAACGTGGCCCTGGAGGTCACGCTCGGCACCTCCGGGGTGGCCATCGACTACTCGAAGGTGGACTACCTGCTCTCCTTCGGGCGCAACCACATGGAGACGCTCGCGGTCCCCCAGGCGCAGGGCATCGTGGCTGGGCTGGCTCGGGGAGCCCGCCTTGTCTACCTCGACCCGAGGCGCACCCCGACCTCGACCGCCGCGACAACCTGGCTGCAGCCCCTGCCGGGAACCGACCTCGCCTTCGCCCTGGCGATGCTCCAGGTGATGATCGCCGAGAAGCTGTACGACCAGGACTTCGTCAAGCAGTACACGGAGGGTTTCGAGCAGCTGGCCGCCGCAGTGGTTGAGTACACCCCTGAGTGGGCGGCGACCAAGACCGGCATACCGGCTGGCACAATCCGGGACGTCGCTCGCGACTTCGGGGGCGCCCGTCCGCGTGCTGTGGCCGACTTCGGGTGGTTCACCGCCTCCTA
>DATCQG010000368.1:0-9094 GCA_036569625.1 Dermatophilaceae bacterium
GTGAACGCGAAAGCGCGCATGCGATCCGTGCATCACTGCTCGGCATGCAAGGAGTGAAACTGTCGCCCGGCAATGATGATAATGACGACAACACGCTGCCGCGTTCCAGTCCCCTTCAGCAGTGTCTGGTCGACCCGGACCTTTTCGCCGTACTCGGGGACAACAACGCACCAGCCGGTCGCTGTCCGGACCTCGTCTGCGAGCGATCGCGAGGACTCAGGCTCGCCATGGACGATGTAGATGGTCTCTGGAGCTGCCGGTAGCTGCTGTAGGCCAGGCGAGCAGCTCTGGGGCGTCCGCGTGCACGGAGAATCCCTGGTCGACCACCACTTCGGCCCGGACGCGGACGTAGCGGCCGAACATCTTCAGCTCCGTTGCTCCTTCAGCCAGCTGGCGTCCTCGGGTGCCCACGGCTTGACTAGCCGGTCAGGATCACCGTGTGTCGCGCGTCGGGCAGCAGGTGCTGCAGGTGGTGCACCACGCGACCGCCGGTCGCCATGCCCGAGGCGGAGATGATGATCGACGGGGTCCTCGGCTCGTTGAGTCGCGTCGACTCCTGCGCGCTGTGCGCCGAGTGCAGGTCGGGGAGGGTTACCAGGCGCGCCGGGAGACCGGGCCGGAGGTCATCGCGCATAGAGGGTCTGCGATAGACGTCCGGCGCGGCAAGCGCCATCGGGCTGTCGACCCACACCGGGACAGCCGGGATGTCGCCGGCCGCGCTGAGCTCGCTGAGCGCCTGCAGCACCAGCTCGGTCCGGTCGACGGCGAATGCCGGGATGAGTACCGAGCCGCCCCTTTTCACAGTCCGATTGATGGCGTCCGCCAAGACCTTGTGGGGGTGATCGTTGTCCGCAGGATGCACCCGGTCGCCATACGTCGACTCGATGACGATGGTTCGCGCGGCAGGAGGCGCCTCACGTGCCCGCAGGAGCGGGTGACCCGTCCGGCCGAGGTCACCGGAGAACAGGACACTTCCAGTCCCGATGCCGACCAGAGCGCTGGCCGAGCCAAGGATGTGACCGGCTCGGCTGAGGCACAGGTGCGCGCCCGAGCGCACGACACGGTCCTGGTGGTAGGCCAACGGCGAGAACGAGGCAATCGCCTTCTCGGCGTCAGCGGCGTCGTACAGCGGTCGGGGCGGGTCGTGCCGGGAGAACCCCGGCGAGGCGGGCGTACTCGGCATCCTCCTCCTGCAGGTGGGCGCTGTCCCGCAGGACGATGGCCGCAGGCGCTGCGGTTCCTTCGGTGCACCACGTTGGTCCGGCGAAACCGTCTCGCACCAGGGCCGGGAGGTGGCCGCAGTGGTCGAGGTGGGCGTGAGTGAGGACGACGTCTGAGATCGACCCGCCGTCCACCGGAAGCGCCTGCCAGTTCAGCCGACGCCACGAGCGCTCGCCTTGGTACAGCCCGCAGTCCACGAGCGTTCGGCGCCGGTTGCTCTCCAGGAGGAACTTGCTACCCGTGACCGTGCCTGCAGCGCCCAGGAAGGTGAGTGTCGCGACCATGACGTGCGCCCCGTTCTCGTGCTGCACGGCGTTCCCGTGCCGGCTCTGTTCGAGTACTTCCATGCTTCGGCGACGTGGGGGGTGCGCACAGGGCCTTTGGTCCTGGGCAACCCGCGCACGGGCCGATCCAGATGTCGTGATGCCGGCCGAGCTGCCTCGCTCCGTTTAGGACAGGATGGGGGAATGGCAACCTTCCACGTCGACTCGGAGGTCGGCCAGCTGCGGCGGGCGATCCTGCACCGGCCCGACATCGAGCTCAAGCGGCTGACCCCGACCAACAAGCACGATCTGCTCTTTGACGAGATCTTGTGGGTCGAGAGGGCCAAGCAGGAGCACGATGGGTTCGTCGGCGCCCTGCGCGAGCTGGGCGTCGACGTCATCTACCTCGAAAACCTGTTGCGCGAGACCCTCGAGCTGCCCGAGGCCCGTGACTACATCCTGGATCACGTCTTCGACGAACGGGTCTATGGGCCGATCGCGCTCGAACCGGTCCGGGAGGCGGTCGACTCCCTCGACTCGCAGGCGCTCACAGACACGCTGATCGGGGGGCTGACCAAGCGCGAGGTGCTCGAGTGGATCGACGAGCCCCGATCCCTGGTCTTCCGGGCGATGGGTGACGACAGCTTCCTGCTCCAGCCCCTCCCCAACCAGATGTTCACCCGCGACACCTCGTGCTGGATCTATGACGGGGTGGCCATCAACGCGATGAGCAAGGAGGCCCGGCTGCGCGAGTCGCTGCACTACGAGGCGATCTACCGGTGGCATCCCCTCTTCGCCGACGCGGACTTCCCCCGCTGGTCGGAGGGAACGTCCGGCGGCGCGGCCACGATGGAGGGTGGCGACGTCCTGGTCATCGGACGCGGCGCAGTCCTGGTCGGAATCAGTGAACGGACCACACCCCAGGGGGTTGAGCGACTGGCCCGGCGGCTCTTCGCGGCAGGGTCGGCTCGCCGAATCGTGGCCCTGCTCCTGCCCCAGCACCGAGCGTTCATGCACCTCGACACGGTCATGACGATGGTCGACGCCCAGACCTTCACGAAGTACGAGGGCCTGAGCATGTTGCCTTCGTTCACCATCGAGCCGGGGGACACCGACAAGGAGCTACGGGTCATCGAGCATCCGCCTGAGGACATGCACGCCGTCATCGCAGCCGCCCTGGGGCTGGACGACATCCGGGTGCTCACCCCGACCCAGGACGTCCACTCCGCAGAGCGCGAGCAGTGGGATGACGGGTGCAACGTGCTCACGGTCAGCCCGGGGGTTGTCATCGCCTACGAGCGCAACGTCACCAGCAACACCCACCTGCGCAGGAGCGGGGTCGAGGTGGTCACGGTGGCCGGGGGCGAGCTGGGACGGGGCCGCGGTGGCCCCCGCTGCATGGCTTGCCCTATCGAGCGAGAGGCTATCTAGCATGTCGTCCAACCTGCGCGGCCGGACCTTCCTCAAGGAGCTCGACCTCACCCCCGACGAGTGGCGTGATCTGCTCACGCTGTCTGCAGAGCTGAAGGCTGCCAAGGCGTCCGGGAACGAGCGGAAACACTTGAGCGGCAAGAACATTGCGCTCATCTTCGAGAAGTCGTCGACCCGAACGCGTTGTGCCTTCGAGGTTGCCGCCTTCGACCAGGGAGCGCACGTCACCTACCTGGACCCGAGCGGCAGCCAGATCGGTCACAAGGAGTCCATGAAGGACACCGCGCGGGTGCTCGGCCGGATGTATGACGGGATCCAGTACCGCGGCCACGGCCAGGAGCTGGTGGAGACCTTGGGAGAGTTCGCCGGCGTCCCGGTGTGGAACGGCCTGACCGACGAGTGGCACCCGACCCAGACCCTGTGCGACATGCTCACCATGCGCGAGTGGTGTGCCAAGCCGGATGCCGAGATGGCTTTCGCATTCTGCGGCGACACCCGCAGCAATGTCGGCAACTCGCTGCTTGTGGCCGGCGCGATGATGGGCATGGACGTGCGCATGGTGGGGCCTCGCGAGCTCTGGAACCCCGAGGAGGTCATCGCCGCAGCCTCCGCGATCGCGGAGACCACAGGTGCACGGATCACCCACACGGAGAACGTCGCTGATGGTGTGGCCGGCGTCGACTTCATCTACACCGACGTGTGGCTCTCGATGGGGGAGCCCAAGGAGAAGTGGGCGGAACGCATCGACCTGCTGCTCCCCTACCAGGTGAACGCCGATCTCATGAAGAGCACGGGAAACCCCGACGTCCGGTTCATGCACTGCCTTCCAGCGTTCCACGATCGCCACACGACCGTTGGCGAGCAGCTCTTCACCTCGACCGGCCTGGACGCTCTCGAGGTCACCGACGAGGTCTTCGAGTCCGAGGCCTCCATCGTCTTCGACCAGGCCGAGAACCGGATGCACACCATCAAGGCTGTCCTCGTCGCCACGCTTGGCTGACCGACCCACGCCGGGGCTATCATCACGCGGGGCGGCGACCATGGTTGACCCGATCTACCTGTTGGACCAACGAAGAAAGTGGAGCACTTCATGACCGACACACTCGCCTTCTCGCAGCAGCAGATCCTGCTCGACGAGCAGGTAACGGCGCACAACTATCACCCGCTTCCGGTGGTCATCGCCTCCGCCAAGGGTGCCTGGGTGACCGATGTCGAGGGGCACCGATACCTGGACGCCCTGGCGGGATACTCGGCGCTGAACTTCGGTCACGGACACCCCACGTTGGTCGCCGTCGCGAAGGAGCAGCTCGAGAGGGTGACGCTGACCAGCCGGGCGTTCTACAACGACCAGCTCGGCCCCTTCTGTCGTGACCTCGCGGCGCTGGCCGGGATGGAAGTGGTCCTGCCGATGAACACGGGGGCCGAGGCCGTGGAGACGGCGATCAAGGTGTCCCGCAAGTGGGGGTACGAGGTCAAGGGAGTTGCGCACGACCAGGCCAACATCATCGTGATCGACGGCAACTTCCACGGACGTACCACGACGATCGTGAGCTTCTCGACGGATCCCGTTGCGCGTGAAGGGTTCGGGCCATTCACGCCTGGATTCCGGATCGTGCCGTTCGGTGATGCGGCGGCGCTGGAAGCAGCCATCGACGACAATACGGTGGCAGCTCTTATCGAGCCGATCCAGGGCGAGTCGGGGGTGCAGGTGCCGCCACCGGGGTACCTGAAGGCGGTGCGGGCCATGTGCACCAGCAAGAACGTGCTCTTCGTCGCGGACGAGATCCAGTCAGGTCTGGGCCGCACCGGCAGCACCTTCGCCTGCGAGCTCGAGGGTGTGGTGCCGGACATGTATGTGCTCGGCAAGGCCCTCGGCGGCGGGATCGTGCCCGTGTCGGCTGTGGTCTCCTCGCATGCGGTCATGGACGTGATCCGCCCGGGCAACCACGGGTCGACCTTCGGCGGCAACCCGCTGGCGGCCGCGATCGGCCATGCGGTGGTCGGCCTCCTGGAGACTGGCGAGTACCAGGCTCGGGCTGCGAAGCTGGGGGAGCAGATGCGCACCAACCTGGATGGGCTCCTGGGTCACGGGGTCTTGGGCGTGCGTTCACGGGGTCTTTGGGCGGGCATCGACATCGACCCGGACCTGATGACAGGCCGCGAGGCCTGCGAGCGCCTCATGGCGCGAGGGGTTCTGGCGAAGGACACTCACGGGTCCACGATCAGGCTGGCACCACCAATCGTCATCGAGGAGTCCGAGGTCGACTGGATGACGACTCAGCTGGAGGCCGTGCTCACCTGAGGAGGCCGCGTGCCCGTCCCGCGCACCACTTGATCGGTTCTCAGGTGCGTCGGGTGGGGCGGGCGGTACGATTGTGACTGGTGCGCCGGGAAGTCTGGTCGGCAACGCGATGATCGCTGTCCCCGACCAAGGATGTTCATGACCGACACTGGCCCTTTCGCCGAGCTGCTCCTCTTCTTGTCGCTTGCAGCCGTCGCTGCGATCCTCTCCAACCGGCTCACCTCCCGGCTGCGGGTTCCCGCGCCAGCACTGTTCCTGGTCGCGGCCGCCGTTACCGGGGCGGTGCTGCCAGGGGTCGTCGCGCCGCCGGAGCGCACGGTTGAACGGATCGTCACCGTGGCTCTGCTGTGCATCCTGTTCGACGGCGGCATGCACATCGGCTGGCGGCGCTTTCGGGCCGCTGCTGCTCCCATCGTCGTGGTGGGGGTCGCTGGAACCTTCCTGACGGCCGCTGCCGCTGCCGCTGTGGCGCACTTCGGATTCGGATTCGGCTGGTACGTCTCCCTTTTGGTCGGCACAGCAATCGCGCCGACTGATCCCGCGGTGGTTTTCTCCGTGTTGGGTCAGCGTGAGATCAGAGGGCGCTCCTCGACAATTCTGGAGGGGGAGTCCGGGGCGAACGACCCGGTGGGCATTGCCCTGCTGGTGAGCCTCCTCACCGCGGGATCCCTCAGCGGTGGTGCTCTCGTGCAGGTCGGCGGCGAGTTCGTCCTCCAGATGGGTGTGGGGGCAGCGCTTGGTCTCGTCGGCGGGCGTGCGCTGCTGTGGTTCATGCGACGCATCTCCCTGCCCAGTGAGGGTCTGTACCCGCTTCGAACGCTCGCGAGCGTGCTCGTTCTGTACGGCGCGACGACCATCGCGCACGGCTCGGGCTTTCTCGCGGTGTTCGTCGCCGGCATCGTCCTGGGCGACGAGCGTGCACCTTTCAAGAAGGAGGTCGAGCGCTTCCACTCTGCCCTGGCCAGCCTCGGCGAGATCGTCGCCTTTGTGGTTCTCGGCCTGACCGTGAACCTGGCCGACCTGACCCGAATGGACGTATGGGTGCCGGGACTGGTGCTCGGTGCGACCTTGGCCCTCGTGATCCGGCCGATGTTCGTGTGGTTGTGCCTCATCCCGGCCAGGCTGCGACGCAACGAGCAGGCCTTTGTGCTCTTTGCCGGACTCAAGGGGGCGGTGCCCATCCTGCTGGGGAGCTTGCTGCTGGCAGCCAACGTCCCTGGCGCGCACCGGCTCTACGGCATCGTCATCGTCGTGGTCGCCTTTTCGGTCCTCGTCCAGGGCAGTCTGGTCCCGGCAGCTGCCCGGGCGCTGCACCTTCCGATGCATCTCGTGGAGCCCCAGCCGTGGTCGCTCGGTGTGCGCCTGGCTGAGGAGCCGGAGGGAGTGCTTCGCCTCACCGTTGCGGTCGGCTCACGCGCGGATGGCCGGACGGTTGACGAGGTGGCCGATGCGGCGACGGACTCGGGGGACTCCGGCGACGTCTGGGTCAACATGGTGGTCCGTGGCGGCGCCTTGGTGTCCGTCCGTGGTGACACCGTGCTGAAGGCCGGAGACGAGGTGCTGGTCTCGGCGGATGAGCAGTGGCACCCGCGCCTCGAGAGCATGTTCCGTAGCCCGTGAAGATCTGGGGGCCGACTCGGACAGGGCCGAGCGGCGGGGATACTGCTCCCCGCCGGTTGCGCGACAGCGCCCTTCTGTCGGCAGAGCTTCTCCTTCGTCGCAGGCGTCTTCATCCATGGCTAGGGTCGGAGGCATGCGCCCACGCCGCCAAGCGATGCCCGTCGTGGCCACCTCGATCGCTGTCGCACTCTGGACGGCGTGGTGGGCCTGGCGCGCGTGGCCCGTGTCCGGTCTCTCGTGGCATTTCTTCGCTGACGGCAGCAGGCTGCTCCTGCACGGGTCGGGGCTCAACCTGTTTGCCGAGCATCCCGAGCTCCAGACCGGTCCGCTGTCGCTGGCCGTGGCCGCGCTACTCGGTCCGCTGCCCGCGAACATCGCCAAAAGTGTTGCGCTCATTGCCATGACAGCCGTCGGCCCGCTGCTGCTTGTCGTCCTCGCGCCCTTGGTCCCGGCCACCCGAAGGCATCGCCGGATGCTGATCGCCGCCATCGTCATGACACCCGCGTGGACGGTCCTGTCGGTCCGTTGGGGGCACCTCGATGATGTCCTCGCCATGGCCCTCGCGATCCTGGCGGTGCGTGCAGTGTGTGCGGACCGACCCGTTCTGGCAGGGGCCGCCCTGGCCGCAGCCATTGCGGCAAAGCCATGGGCGGTCGGGTTCCTGCCGCTGCTGCTCGCGCTACCCCGGGATCGGCTGTGGGCGGCGGTCACGGCAGCGGCCGGCACAGCTGCGGCCTGGGGGCCGTTCGTCCTCGCCAACCCGCGCACCCTGGGCGCCCTGCACCCGCCGGTCGGTCTGTCACCTGCCTCGGGACTTCATGCGTTGGGCGCGCGCGGAACGCTGGTCCCGGCTTGGGGTCGAGCCCTCGAGCTCGTCCTCTCGCCCGTGGCCGCGCTGGCCGTGGCGCTGGCCGGACGCTGGCCGGACGCTGGCCGGGCGTGCTGCTCGTCTCCGTTGCAGTCCGGCTGGCTCTGGACCCCAAGGACAACGCCTACTACATCGGCAGCGCGGCGCTCGCCGCGGTGGTCTTCGACCTGCTTGCTACCGGATGGACCATCCCCTGGACCACGCTGGGCACGGTCCTGATCCTCTGGCAGCCCTTCGTCATGGACTTTCCCCACCGGCTGCAGACGACCACGGGCCTGACCCACTGGTGGTTCGCCAACGAGGGGACCGTGGGAGCGCTACACCTGGTCTGGTCGCTCGTCATGGTCGCCCTCGTCTTCGTGGTGTCCCGCCCCTCAGATCGCGGAATTGCGTTGCGGCTCAAGGGCGCTCGAACTTCAGGTGGATGACGCCGGGAGCCGCCACCGTTGCGACGTGGACAAGTGGGGGGTTGCCGAGGCCCAGGTTGTCGAAGAGTCGTTCCCCCTCGCCGAGGAAGATCGGGACCAGGTTGATGTCCATCTCGTCGACCAGGTCCGCCTCCAGGTACTGCCGGGCGGCGAGCGCCCCACCGGCCAGTGAGACGTCCTTCCCCGCGGCAGCAGCCTTGGCCTGATCCAGTGCCGACGCGATGCCGTCGGTGACGAACGTGAACGTCGTACCGCCTTCGCACACGAGCGGCTCGCGCGGATGGTGGGTCAGCACGAAGACCGGGTGGTGGTATGGCGGGTTGTCACCCCACCAGCCGTTCCACGCGGGCTCGCTCCACGGTCCGGTTCCTCCGCCAAACATGTTGCGCCCCATCAGGGTTGCACCGATGTTGGCCATCGAGGCCTCGATCACCGCTGTGCTCTCGTTGACCCCGCCACCCTCAAGACCCTGTGGTTTGCGCCACGCCGCCAGCGGGAAGACCCAGTCGTGAAGCCGCATACCGCCTACCCCCAAAGGGTTTGCGATGTCCTGCGCAGGGCCCGCGACGAACCCGTCCAGGGACATCGCGATCCACAGTCGCAGCTTGCTCATGACCACTCCTTGGTGTCGGGGGTGTCAGCCCAATATTGGCCATTTGGCTGACGGGCCATTGCGCTGGCGCCTACCGTCAGTTCTTCACGCTTCAATGAGAACACGCATGCCCGCAGCGGGGCATGCTCGTTGGCACTACGGCATCAGGGAGCACGTGCACCATCTACCGGAGGGGCAGACAGGGATGTCGTTCGACAACGAGGGGCAGCAGTCGGTCTACTCCCGGTATGGGGTGGAGGACGAAGCGCTCTCCTCCAGGGGCTCCAGGAAGTGGGTCGGAGCCGCCGTAGCAGTAGTGGTGGTTGCCGCTCTCTCTTTTGGCGGAATGACGCTCCTCAAGGTGTTGGG
>DATCQG010000369.1:0-9918 GCA_036569625.1 Dermatophilaceae bacterium
ACAACAGCATGTCTGCCCAGCGACGTCATCCATCAAAAAGACGAGGGGAGGCTCAGGAGCGCGCTCGGGTGCCCGAGGATGTCGAGGATGTCGAGGATGTCGCCACGTTCTTCGGCTTTGGCGGTCGGATCGGTACCCCTGCAGCCGAAGTGCTGAACCTGGCGGCGCGGCGGCGCACGTCACGGTGGGTCCCATAGGGCGGACTGGGGTGTGGCTCGGTGGCTGCGGCACGGTAGAAGATTCGTTTGCCGAGCTCGATCAGGGCCAGATAGGCCACGACCATGCCGGCCAGCGCGGCGAAGAAGCCGCCGGGCAAGGGCTGGAAGCCGAGCGTGTGTGCTATCGGTGTCGCCGGCAGCAGCGCCCCGACCGTGACGACGCCGAGGGCAGCGAGGGTGAGGGGCACGCTTGGGTGGCTGCGGAAGAACGGTGTACGGCGGGTCCGGATCGCGAAGATCACCAGGGTCTGGGTGGCGAGGGACTCGACGAACCAGCCGGAGCGGAACTGGGCAGGGCCGGAGTGGAAGACCCAAAGCATGACGGCGAACGTGGCGAAGTCGAACACCGAGCTGAGCGGCCCGAAGTAGGTCATGAACCGGCGGATGAACCCGATGTCCCAGTGCGAGGGACGGCGCAGCTGCTCCTCGTCGACATTGTCGGTGGGTATGGCCAGCTGGCTGGTGTCGTAGAGCAGGTTGTTGAGCAGGATCTGGGACGGCAGCATCGGAAGAAACGTCAGAAACAGAGAAGCGCCAGCGGCAGAGAACATGTTGCCGAAATTGCTGGACGTGCCCATCAGGACGTACTTGATGGTGTTGGCGAAGATCCGTCGCCCTTCGGCCACACCGTCGGCGAGCACGTTGAGGTCTTTCTCCAGCAGGATCACGTCGGCGGCGTCCTTGGCGACGTCCGTGCCCGACTCGACCGAGATGCCGACGTCGGCGGCGTGCAGGGCGAGTGCGTCGTTGACCCCGTCGCCCAGGAACGCGACCCCCCCGCCGGTGTGCCGCTGGGCGCGCACGATCCGCGCTTTGTGCTCCGGGCTGACCCGGGCGAACACCGTGGTGCCTTCGATAGCCGCCGCGAGCGCAGTGTCATCGAGGCCATCGAGGTCGGTCCCGGTCAGCGCACCGCCTTCGTTCAGGCCGAGGTCGTGGCAGACCTTGGCTGCGACCGCGGGGTTGTCGCCGGTGACCACCTTGACCGTGATCCCCAGGTTGGCCAGCCTGCGCAGGGCCTCTGCGGCGTCCAGCTTGGGCGGGTCGAGGAACACCAGCAGTCCCATCAGGCGAAGGTCGCGCTCATCCTCAGCGGTCGGTGGGCGCGGGTCCTGCGAGATCCGGGTGGCTACGGCAACGACACGGTTGCCAGCCGCGAACTCGGCATCCAGCGCCTCGCGCGCCTGCGCTGGGACGTCGACGCAGCGGTCCAGGACCGTCTCGGGGGCCCCCTTCGTGACCAGGGTCAACCCGCCCTTGGCGTCGCGGACGAGGACGGAGTCCATGCGTCGTTCGTGGTCGAACGGCAGGACCCCCAGCCGGGTGTAGTCGGCCACCGAGGCTCGCTGGCCGGCCGTGGCAGGGGAGTCCCACAGCGCCTGGTCCAGCGGGTTCCCTCCGACGGCGTGCCCGTCCCCGACGGAGCTCTCGGTGCACAGCAGTCCCCAGCGAAGCACCTCGTCGGGCGTGCTGTCGCCGGTCGGCACGGCCCGCATGAAGCCGATTCGGCCCTGGGTCAGCGTGCCGGTCTTGTCGGTGAACAGCACATCGACGTCGCCGAGATCCTCGATGCAGACCAGCCTCTTGACCAGAACCTTGCGGCGGCTCATCCGGCGCGATCCGGCGGCCAGGCTTGTGGACACCACTGCCGGTAGCAGCTGGGGGGTGATTCCGACTGCGATCGCCAGCGAGAACAGCAGGGCGTCGATAATCGGCTTGTGCAGGGCCACGTTGATCACGAAGATCGACGTGGTCAGCGTGCCGGCGACGTACACCAGCAGCATCGAGAATCGACGCAGCCCGACCTGGAACTCGGTGTCGAGCTGGTGGGTGCTCAGTCCGGCGGCGATCTTGCCGAACTCGGTTCGCGCGCCAGTGGCCACGACGACGCCACGAGCGCTGCCGGCATGGACCACGGTGCCCATCAGCGCGCACCCCGACAGCTCGGCCAGAGGCGTGCCGGCCGGGACCGCGCTGGTGGCCTTCTCGACGGGCAGCGATTCTCCCGTTAACACGGACTCGTCGCACTGCAAGCTGGTGACCTCAAGCAGTCGAACGTCGGCCGGGACGATGTCACCCAGCTTCAGCTCGAGGATGTCGCCGGGCACCAGTGTGGTGACGTCCACGCTGACGGGTCGGCCGTCGCGCAATACGACGGTTTGATGTCGGAGCTGGGAGTGCAGCGCCTCAGCAGCCTTCTCAGCCCGGTACTCGTTGAAGAACCCGAGCCCGACCGACACTGCGACGATCAGCCCGATGATCACGGCGTCGCTGCGCTCACCCACGAAGTAGGAGGCAATCGCGGCCGCGACGAGCAGGCCCAGCAGGGGGGAACGCAGCTGGTGCCAGAGCACCGGCAGCAGCCGAGCCCGGTGCGAAGAGACCGCGTTCGGACCCCACCGTTTCTGCTGGCGGGAGACCTCCTCGCTCGACAGACCAGAGGGGGTCGCGTCGAGCTGACGGAGGACGTCAGCCGTGGGAAGGGCGCCGGCGGCCGTGATACCGATCGTGATCACCCGATCATCGTGTCGCCACACGACGCAGTTCCCGGGGAGCGACAGGCCCAATTTCATGTGAACCCGCGTCCGCCTTGCTTCAAAGATGACCTGAATGCCTGATCGGCCAAGTAACGCAGAAGCCCTGCGAGGCCGACTGGGGCGACGGCATAATGCTGGAATGACCCTGCGCGATCGAGCACTGGCTCGCTCGCGGTGGTCTCGGCGGCGCACCCAACCGGAGTGGCTGCTCCTGCCGTTGCGGGTCTTCCTCGGCGTGACCTTCACCTATGCCAGCCTCCAAAAGCTGGCCGACCCCGGCTACCTCGATCCGAACAACCCCGGTTCGGCAGTGCACCAGATGCTGAGGCTGCGGGGCAGCAGCCCGATCGGGCCGATGTTGTCGCTCTCGGCGCACGCTCCGACCTTGGTGAGCTTGTTGATCGCCCTCGGTGAGCTGGCCGTTGGACTGGGGACCCTGTTCGGCCTCTGGACCAGGGTCGCGGCCGCTGGGGGTGCTTTCCTTTCGCTGACGTTCTTCCTCACGGTCAGCTGGAACACCACTCCCTACTACTACGGTGCCGACATCGTGTTCATGTTCGCCTGGTCCGTGATCTTCGCCTTCGGCTCCGGGGGTGGGCTCAGCGTGGACAAGTGGCTCAGGAACCGGGCACGCCGCGACCTGCGCCTCGGCCCTGAGCCCACCTCGGTCGCCGTCGACGTGCCCCGGCTACGAAGGCTCTGTGGGCGCGGCCAGAAGTGCGGGCTGGCACCCGACGGGCAGTGCACGCGACTGGCCGGGTGCCCGGTCTTTCCTGTCCTGGAGACGCTGCCGGCCCAACAAGGCGAGGAGCTGCACCGGCGCACCATGCTCCTCGGCGGGGCCGCAGCCGGGGTCGTGGGTATCGTCGCGCTCCTGGGCGGCGGCATCACTGCCATCATCGGTCGAGTCCTCGGCAGGACAACGACCCCGAAGGCAAACGCGCTTGGCCCGGGCGCGCCGTCTCGGTCACCTTCCACGCCGGCCCCGGACATCGTGGTGGCCGCGGCGTCCTCGGTGCCGGTCGGACGCGCCATCTCCTTCACTGCTCCCGACGGTAACCCCGCCTGGGTGGTCCACCCCTCAGGCGACACCTTCGTTGCCTTCTCCGCGGTCTGCACGCACCTTGGCTGCCCGGTCCAGTACGAGCCGTCCACGATCGAGTTCATCTGCCCCTGCCATGGTGGCGTCTACGACGCGCGCAACGGGCAGGTTCTGCAGGGACCGCCACCGATGCCGCTGCCATCGATCGCAGTCAAGGTTGTCAACGGGCAGATCCGGATACATGGGTAGCACGAGCGGTCCTGTCCCGGCGTCGCGGCCCCCCGATGCGGGGGTCGAGGGAAACGCGCGACTCACCTCCATGAACGGCATGCTTTTGTTGGCGTTGCTGGCCATTGAGGGGTTCACGATCCTGAGTGTGCGGCGGATGATCACGCTGCACGTGTTTCTCGGGATACTGCTCATCGGTCCGGTGCTGCTCAAGACCGGCAGCACGACATACCGCTTCGCGCGTTACTACCTGCGGTCCCAGGCCTATCTGGACAAGGGGCCACCACATTGGCTGCTCCGTATCCTCGGCCCGCTGGTCATCGTGTCCAGTCTTGCGCTGCTCGGGACCGGCGTCGGACTGCTCGCGGTCAAACCAGCTGACCCGGGGCTGCTCCTGACCGCGCACAAGGCCAGCTTCGCGATCTGGTTCGCGGTGATGACCCTGCACGTCCTCGGACACCTGAAGGGCGGGTCCGTGACCGCATGGCGTGAACTCCGCGCGGCCACGGGCTCTGCAGTCAGGGGGCGTGGACTGCGTCTCATGCTCATCGCTCTCGCCCTCGTCCTCGGCGTTGCCACTGCTACCGCGCTCCTGCCCACCGCCTCGCCGTGGACAACGCGGACGTCCGCCAGCCACGATCGGTGACGGGCAGAGCGGCTATCCCGGCGCAGGCACTGCGGTTGTCCCGCGGACCGCGAGCTGGACGGCGAGCAGGGTCTGAACTGCCGCTGCGCTCTGGGGCCCACCTTCGATCTCGGCCAGCAGCAGGCGTGCTGATAGCTCGCCGATCTGCTGCAAGGGAACCCGCACGGTCGTCAGTGGGGGAGTGAGCCGGTCCACCATGGCCACGTTGTTGAACCCGATGACCGACATGTTGTCCGGGCACTTGATCCCGGCATCGGCCAGGACCGACAGCGCGCCCAGCGCGATCAGGTCATTCCCGCAGACGATCGCGGTGAAATCCTGGGCCGACTCGAGTAGCAGGCGGGTCGCCTCCGCGCCCGCGGCTTCGGTGTAGGACCTGCAGACCCTGACCTGGCTCGGGCTCGCGTCCAGTCCGAGGCCATCCACCGCCTGTCGGAAGGCCGAGGCCCGGTCCCGTCCTGTCGAGGTGTCCTGAGGCCCGCCGAGGTGGACCATCCGTTGGTGGCCCAGCTTGGCGAGATGCTCCACTGCCAGCTGTATGCCCGTGCGGTCGTCCCCGCCGACGTACGGAAGCCGTCGGCTGGCAGTGTTCCTGTTGACGAGCACGGCGGGGACGCCGTGGTCGGCGATCTCCTCCAGGAGAGGGTCCTGCCACCGCGCGGTGGCGATGATGAAGCCATCGGTGCCGCGGGCGCGAAGCTGTTCCACCTGCCGTCTTTCGGTGGTGGAGTCGTTGTCGGTGTCCGTCAGCACAAGCGTGTAGCCCGCCAGGCTGAGCACTTGTTCGGCGGCGCGCACCATCGGAGGGAACAGCGGGTTGGTGATGTCGGGGACCACCATCCCGACGACGAACGACTTTGATGTTCGAAGGCCACGGGCGATGGTGTTCGGAACGTAGCCCAGTCGCTGCGCCACCTTCAGGATCCGCCGCGAGGTCTCCTGACTCACCCGGTCCCGGGTGGCAGGGTTCAGGGCCCGGCTGGCGGTTCCGGGATGCACTCCGGCCTCGAGTGCGACGTCGATCAGCTTCACCCTCTGCACACCGGCCACGATGAGGCTCCTTTGGGCGATAATCAATGCAATCGGTTGCAGTTCTTGTCTCTGATGAACCCACCTGGTCGAGAAGTGGTCAGCGTATCTCACCGTATGGCGCTCTTGACAGTCAAGCAGATGCGGTAGCACAGTATGGCAATCGTTCGCATTTCTGGTGCGCTCGGCTGGTATCTCAACAGTGGTTGTCCCACCCCTCGATGGAGGATCGGCAATGGATCAGAGCATTCTTTCGTGGCGCAAGGGCGGTGTCGCCGTCGCCGTGACCTCCATGGCACTGACGCTCGGCGCCTGCGCGTCGAGCAGCAACAACTCGGGCGCCTCGGCCACAACGAGCTCGGGAGCGCCCCTGGTGATCGGTGCTTCCATCTCGTTGACGGGCGACTTCGCCGACTCCGGCAAGGCTGTCCAGCGCGGGTATCAGCTGTGGGCCGGCCAGGTCAACGCCAAGGGCGGGATCCTCGGTCGCAAGGTGACGATGAAGCTCGTCGACGATGCGTCCAGCCCCACCCAGGTGGTGTCCAACTACCAGAACCTGATCAACCGCGACAAGGTCAACCTTGTCTTCGGGCCCTTCTCCAGTCTGCTCACCGTGCCGGCGTCACAGGTTGCCAAGAGGTATGGGTACTCGTTCCTCGAGCCCGCCGGTGGTGGTCCCAAGGTCTTCGCGCAGAACCTCAACAACCTATTCTTCGTCCAGCCTGCGCCAGTCGTGAAGTCCGGCGACGTGTTTGCCGACTGGGTCCTCTCGCTGCCGGCCGCCCAGCGTCCCAAGACTGCCGCCTACACCGAGCTCGACGACCCGTTCGCGTCACCCATCGCCGAGAACGTCAGGGCCCGGTTCGAGGCCGCTGGGATAAAGACCGTCTACAAGGAGATCTACCCGGCCGAGACCCAGGACTTCTCGGCCATCATGGCCAAGGTCGTAGCGGCCAACCCCGACGTGCTCGTTGGCGGGACGCAGAACGAGGACGCCTACGCCCAGGTCAAGACACTGGTGCAGCTGAAGTTCAGCCCCAAGTTCATGTTCCTGTCCAATGGCGCCAACTCACCTCTCGAGTTCCCGAGCAAGGTCGGGGCCAACAACACGCCAGGCATCATGTCGGCCGGTGACTGGTTCCCGGGGTCGACCGCTGCGGGCAGTGCCGACTTCACCGCCGCCTACATCAAGGCGAACGGCGGAACCGCGGACACGATCGACAACTCCAGTGCCGAGGCTTATGCCTGCGGACAGGTCCTGGAGGCAGTGGCCGCCAAGACGGGAAAGATCGACAACGCCACCATCATCACCACCTTGCACCAGGGCAGCTGGCCAACCGTGCTCGGCAACCTGAGCTGGGGACCCAACGGAGCACCATCAGGTAGCTTCAACCTCATCCAGTGGCAGGGCGGCAAGCTCGTCCCCGTATTCCCGGACGCCACCGCAAAGGCAAAGCCGATCTACCCCAAGCCCAACTGGGGAGGGTGACGGATCGGTGCACGCCCTTGTCCAAGGCGTGATTCTCGGGATTCTGACCGGAGGCGTGTATGCGCTCATGGCCTCCGGTCAGACCCTGATCTTCGGAATCATGAAGGTGGTCAACCTGGCTCAGGGAGCCATGGTGATCATGGCCGCCTACCTCGCCTATGGGCTCTTCACCAGGTTCGGCCTCGACCCGTTCCTGGCCATCCCCATCACGACCGTCATCATGTTCGGCCTCGGAGTTGGTGTCGAGCTGCTCTTCCTGCGCCCGCTGCGTCGTGAGGACAAGTCCGAGCTCAGCCTGCTGGTGACCTTCGCCGTCGCCCTGCTCATCGAGGGGGTCCTGAGCGTGACATGGGGGACCACATATCGCAGCATCAACGCCAGCTATGCCAACTCGAGCTGGACGGTGGGCACCTACCAGATCACGGTCGTGCGGTTCTGGGCATTCGTGCTCTCGCTGGTGGCCCTCGGCCTTCTGTTCTGGCTACTCAACCGCACGCGCTTCGGTCGGGCGGTCCGCGCCACGGTCCAGAACCCGGAGTCAGCGCGGCTGCTGGGCGTCGAGGCGCAGTGGGTCTCCGCCCTGGGCTTCGGGCTGGGCGCTGCGACAGCGGCGGCCGCGGGGTCGGTGTACGGGCTGCTCTACCCGTTCTACTCAGGAAGCCATTACGACCTCATCTCCAGGTTGCTGTCGATCGTCGTCCTCGGCGGGCTGGGCAGTGTCGGCGGAGCGGTTATCGCGGCCGTGATCGTGTCGACGTCCTCGGCGATCGTGGCGGCGACGATATCCCCGGCGTGGTCGGAGATGACCTTCTTCGTCATCCTCATCCTCGTGCTGCTCATCCGTCCGCGAGGTCTGTTCGGCAGCATCAACCGAGGGGCCATATGAGCATCCCCTCGGTGCTGCGCGGAGGCATCTTCGTCGTGCTGCTGGTGACACTTCCCCTGCTGGGTCTTCAGCACTGGTTCCTGAACCTGCTGGTCTTCGTCCTCATGTACGCCACGCTGTCCAGCTCGTGGAACCTGGTCGGCGGCTTTGCTGGCTACCCGTCTCTCGGCCACGCCGGGTTCTTCGGGATCGGCGCCTACACCCTGGCCCTGATCTTCAAGGACCACGTGCTGGCGACGGGCTATGAGCCGTTCCTCTTCTTGCCCGTCGTCGGTCTGGTGGGCGCCTTGATCGGTTGGCCCATCGCGGTGATCGCGATGCGGACACGTGCGGACGTTTTCGCCATCGTCACGATCACGTTCCTGTTCGTTGTGCAGACCCTCGCCTTCAACCTGCACGACCTCACCGGCGGGTCACAGGGAACGGCCCTGCCCATCCCCCCGTTCAGCGCGGACCACTTCGAGGTGCCGTTCTACTACGTTCTGGTCTCCCTCCTGCTCTTCACGATGGGGCTGACCTTTGCGACCATGCGCAGCAAGGTGGGGCTGTCCCTCGTCTCCATCCGGGCGGACGAGGACAAGGCTCGCGGCGTCGGCGTACGCGTCATCGGTGTGAAGGTCCTGGCGTTCTCGGTCAGCGTGGGTATCACCGCGATGGTTGGGGCAGTCTGGGCGTACTACGAAAGCTTCATCTACCCGCAGTTCGCGGTCGATCCGCTGATCACCATCGCGATGGTGCTGATGACCTTCCTGGGCGGGCGCGGGACGCTCTGGGGCCCGGTCCTGGGCGCCGTCATCCTGGAGGCGGGCCAGCAGTACCTCACCTACCAACTGGGCGCAATCCAGCTGTACCTGATCGTCTACGCGCTCATCTTCCTGGTAATCATCCTGCTCCTGCCGCGCGGGATCCTCCCCACCATCGAGGACCGGCTGCGGCTGTACCGGCGACGTCGCCGGACGGATGCGGCTCCCGACGACTGGCCCGGCGACCAGACAGCTCCAACGAGCGAGGCTGACCCCGCAACCATGCTCGGTGGAGGTGCGACATGACCGACCTGTTGGCCGTGCACGATCTGACCAAGGTGTTCGGCGGGGTGCGGGCTCTCGACGGAGCATCTTTGAGCGTCAAGGAAGGGACCGTCACCGCCCTTATCGGCCCGAACGGCTCAGGGAAGACAACCCTGTTCAACATCATCACCGGCTACCTCAAGGCCGATGCCGGCCGGGTGGAGTTCGCCGGCCGCGATGTCACCGGATCGGATCCTGGACGGCTGTATCGGCAGGGTCTCTCGCGGACCTTCCAGCAGGCCCGCATCTTTCCCCAGCTCACCGTCCAGGAGAACCTCGTGGTGGCAGGCGGGTATGGATGGCGAAAGCTGTTCACCAGCAGGGTCGGACGCGCGGACCGGGAGCGCGCAGCCTCGCTGCTCGAGGAGTTCCGGCTGGCCCGGATCTCCGACCTGTTCGCCTCGGAGCTGTCGTACGGCCAGCGCAAGCTGTTGGAGTTCGCCGCGGTCCTTATGAGTGAGCCACGGTTGGTGCTGCTCGACGAGCCCACGGCCGGCGTCAACCCCGTCCTCATCGAGACCATGGAGCGGCACGTCCGTGAGCGAAACGCAGCAGGCATCACCTTCCTGATCGTCGAGCACGACATGACCTTCGTGATGCGGCTGTGCGACCCGGTCATCGTTCTGGACGCGGGCAGACCGATCTTCACCGGCGAGCCGTTGGTTGTGCAGAACAACCCGCTTGTCCTCGACGCCTACCTGGGGAGCTAGCCGTGGCGCCGATGCTTGTTCTGGACTCTGTCGTCGCCGGCTACGGCGCGGGCGACATCCTCAAGG
>DATCQG010000370.1:0-2265 GCA_036569625.1 Dermatophilaceae bacterium
CCGGAAGATCAGACCTTGCGCAGCACCGCTGTGACCTTGCCCAGGATGGTGGCGTGGTCGCCGTCGATGGGTGAGAACGCCTCGTTGTGCGGCATCAGCCAGACGTGGGAGCCCTTGCGCTTGAACGTCTTGACGGTTGCCTCGTTGTCAAGCATCGCCGCTACGATGTCGCCGTTCTCGGCAGTCGGCTGCTGACGCACGACGACCCAGTCCCCGTCGCAGATGGCCGCGTCGATCATCGAGTCGCCGACGACCTTGAGCAGGAACAGCTGGCCCTCGCCGACGATCTGGCGAGGCAGGGCGAAGATGTCGTCCACGACCTCCTCAGCGGTGATCGGGACACCGGCCGCGATCTGGCCGAGCACCGGGACATAGGCGGGAGTGGGGCGCAGGTCACCACTGCCGGTCTCGTCAATCGCGTCGTCATGGGACTGGCGGTAGCCGTGCGCGCCCGGGGCGGTGTCGGGGGAGAGGACCTCGATCGCGCGGGGACGGTTGGGGTCCTTGCGCAGATAGCCCTTGCGTTCGAGTGCCGAGAGCTGGTGGGAGACGCTGCTGGGACTCTGCAGGCCGACAGCCGCGCCAATCTCGCGCAGGCTCGGGGGATAGCCGCGGCGGTCCACGGAGTTGCGGATCACCTCGAGCACCCTGCGCTGACGGGTGGTCAGTCCGTCGCCGGCGCCGCGGTCGGGCAGCTCGCTGATCTCAGCCATGGTGTCGCCCCTCTGTTGGTGCCTGAGGACACCCGTTGTCAGAGGTGTCTGTTTGGCTTCTCGACATGCAGACAGCGTATGCCGTTCGGACACAAGTTTCAAACACCTGTTCGACGCGTGTCTCGACATTGTCGGCTGCGAGTGCTACACATAGTACAGACGTTCGATCGGACAGATGTTCGGTCGGCGCCGCGATCCGCACCACGATGGAGGATGCCATGTCAGCTGCAGTCGCCTGGGAGCTCGCCCCCACACCGGGCCGTATGCCGTCACGCACCGTCCGCCCGGAGCTCCGCCTGGTCCTCCCCGGCGAGCGCGCCATGGCGCCGGTGAGGGTGGCAACGCGGATCAACCGGCGTGGACGGCTCCTGGTCACGCTGACGGTCCTGGCCGTTGCCCTGAGTCTTGGCCTCATGGTTGCGACCTCGGTGATGGCTTCAGGTCCCGAGATCGACCACGCCACAACGGTCTCAGCCGGCCAGACTCTCTCCGAGGTGGCTGCGGCGCAACTGCCGGGCCTGCCAATCAACGAGGGCGTGGCCCGGATCCAGCTGGCCAACGGTCTGAACACGTCCCAGGTGCAGGCGGGTCAGTCATTGCTGATCCCGTCGATGCCCTGACCTGAGCAGGCGCTTCGACGGGCAGACTTGCTGCCGCCGGGCAATGCGAGAAGGGTCAGGCCGGTCGAGGGCCGTTGCGGTGGCTGGTGGCCCAGAGCCGATTGTCGTCGAGAGCCATGAGGTCGAGCTTGATGCGGGCCCAGTCGCGGTCGTCGCGGTTCTCTGACCCGTGGAGGCCAGGCGCTTGCAGCGACTGACGACGACTCGATCGCTCGAGTGCCACGATCAGCAACACAACCATGATAATGAAGATTACTGCGCTCATGGCAGTAACTATCCGCTCGGCAAGATCAAGCCACCAGTGGCATTATTGACAGGGTACGGCAAGTTTCTGCCATACTTGTGGACATGCTGAAGACTGTCGCTGTGGTGCTGTTCGAGGACGTCGCCCTGTTCGAGTTCGGTGTGCTCGCCGAGGTGTTCGGCCTCGACCGGAGCGACGACGGGGTGCCGAAGCTCGACTTCCGAGTGTGTGCGCTCGAGCCCGGCAAACCGCTGTCGGCACTGGGTGGCACGAAGGTGATCGCGCCATATGGCCTCGAAGGGCTGTTGGGGGCCGACCTCGTGGCGATCCCGGCGACCCGCATCCGGGGGGACTATCCGCCCGAGGTTCTGGAGGCGCTGCGCCAGGCGGCGGCTCGGGGGGCGACCATGCTGTCGGTCTGTTCGGGAGCCTTCGTGCTCGGTGCGGCGGGGCTGCTGGATGGGCGCCGTTGCACCACGCACTGGCGGTATGCCAAGGAGCTGGCGCAGCTTTACCCGGCTGCCAAGATCGACCCGGACGTCCTCTTCGTCGACGATGGCGACCTGATCACCAGCGCCGGCACGGCGGCGGGTATCGATGCATGCCTCCACCTGGTGCGACGAGAGCTGGGCAGCGCGGTGGCGACTCGCATCGCGCGCCGGATGGTGGTGCCGCCGCAGCGTGATGG
>DATCQG010000371.1:0-4130 GCA_036569625.1 Dermatophilaceae bacterium
CGGCTGCGCTGGTTCATCGGCGACATCCGCGACCTGCCGCGCCTCAACCGCGCCATGCACGGCGTCAACTACGTCGTCCACGCCGCGGCCCTCAAACAGGTCGACACCGCGGAGTACAACCCGTGGGAGTTCGTCAAGACCAACGTCATCGGCTCGCAGAACGTCATCGAGGCTTGTATCGACGCGGGCGTCACCAAGGTCGTGGCCCTGTCCACCGACAAGGCGTCCAGCCCGATCAACCTGTATGGCGCCACCAAGCTGACCGCGGACAAGCTGTTCATCACGGGCAACCACTACGCCGCCGCCTACCCGACCCGCTTCGCCGTCGTGCGCTACGGAAACGTCATGGGCAGCCGCGGCTCGGTCATCCCGTTCTTCCGCAAGCTCGGCGAGGCCGGTCAGTCCCTGCCGATCACAGACCTGCGGATGACCCGTTTCTTCATCACGCTGCCCCAGGCCGTGCGGTTCGTGCTGGACTCCTTCGAGATGATGCACGGCGGCGAGCTCTATGTGCCGCGGATCCCCTCGATGAAGATCACCGACCTGGCCCAGGCGGTCGTCCCCGGCGGCGCGATGCACGAGTCGGGCCTGCGCCCCGGCGAGAAGCTGCACGAGGAGATGATCTCCTCCGAAGAGGGCCGTCGTGCCCTGCGGATCGGCGACCGCTACGTCCTGCAGCCCGACCTCGCGTCCTGGGGCTACCAGGCGCCACCGGACGGCGTGGCGGTTGCCGATGGCTTCCACTACACCTCGGACACCAACGACCTCTGGTTCACCGTCGACGAGATCACCAAGATCCTGGAAACGGACATCTGAGCAGTGCTGCCCTACGGACGTCAGTCCATCGACGAGTCGGACATCGAGGCCGTGGCTGCCGTCCTGCGCAGTGACTGGTTGACCACCGGCCCCGCAGTGGTCGCCTTCGAGGATGACCTCGCCGGTATCACCGGCGCCTCCAGCGTGGTGTCGGTCAGCTCCGGGACGGCCGCCCTGCACGTGGCCTACGCCGCCCTGGGAGTCGGCGCAGGGGACGAGGTCATCACCACTCCCCTGACGTTCATCTCGACTGCCAGCTGCGCCTCGGTGCTGGGTGCCACCATCGTGTTCGCCGACATCTGCGAGGACACGGGAAACCTTGACCCGCAAGCGGTTTCGGCCGCGATGACCAACCGAACCCGGGTCGTAGCCGGGGTCGACTACGCCGGTCACCCGATCGACGCGCCGGCGCTGGCCGAGATCGCTCACGCGGGCGACGCACTGCTGCTCGAGGACGCAGCGCACTCGATCGGCGGGTCCCTCGATGGTCAACCGGTCGGGTCGCTGGCCGACGTCACCACGTTCTCGTTCTTCCCGACCAAGAACCTCACCACGGCCGAGGGCGGCGCCGTCGTGAGCCTGCTGGATGACGTTGTCAGTCGTGCCCGGAAATATCGCAGCATCGGGTTGGTCCGCGATCCGGCGATGTTGCGTCACCCCGACGAGGGACCCTGGCACCAGGAAGTCCACACCTTCGGGCTCAACTACCGCCTGCCGGACCTGCTCTGCGTGCTCGGCTCGAGCCAGCTGCCGCGACTGCCCGCATTCAAGGCTCGCCGCGACGCGATCACTGCCCGATACAACCAGGGACTGTCCGGCATCGACGAGCTGCGGCTGCCCGCATGCCGTGAGGGCGCAGACCCGATGTGGCACCTCTACCCGCTGCGGATCCGCGACGGTCGCCGACGCGCGTTGTTCGAACACCTGCGGGCGAACGACATCGGCGTCCAGGTCAACTACCTGCCCGTCTATCGGCATCCCGTCTATGCCGACCTTGGCTACCTTCCCGGCATGTGCCCTGTGGCCGAGGAGTACTACGCGCAGGAGATCTCACTGCCGTTGTTCCCCACCCTCGCCGATGACGACGTCGACCGCGTGATCGAGCTGGTCCGCGGATTCGTCGGCGCCTGATCGCGCCCGCGCCGTGACGAACGAATCCGCCGGCCCGGCTGGCTCTTCCGGCTCCGCCGATGCGACTGGCTCCCCGGGTGCTGCCGCGAGCAAGGGCGTGCTCGGCCGCGGTTCCATCTACACCCTGGGCACCGCCGCGCCGATCCTGGCCAACGCCGCGGTCGTGCCCCTGGTCACCCGCCTCCTCGGCAAGCCCGAATACGGCGTCGTGGCCATCGCCATCGTCGTCATCCAGGTCGCCATGATGGCCGGGAGCTTCGGGATGCCCTCGGTGATCACCAGGCAGGGCATCCTCGCCGGGTCCGGAGTGGCCGGCGCCCGGGCGTTGCTGGTTCGCGGGTCCCTGATGACCGGCGGGCTGATCGCCGCGGTCATCCTGGCGGCACCGCTGTGGACCCCGCTCGTCCAGGAGTCGTTGCGCGGCTCACTCCTCCTGGCTCTGGCCGCGAGCGCCCTTTTCGTCGTGGTCGAGAACTCCCAGGCGCTGCTGCGCGTGCTCGATCGTCCGGGCGCCTTCGTCTCCCTGTCGCTGACCGCCACCCTGGGAGGCCCACTGCTCGGCCTCGCCCTGCTGGCCCTGCATCGCTCCCCCGAGAGATACCTGAGCGGGCTGACCGCCGGCTATGCGGCCGCGGCGGCCGTCGGGCTGATCCTGTGCCTGCGCGGTGGCCGTCCGGCGGGCGACCGCGGCGATACCCGCGCTGCCCTGCGGATGGGACTCCCCGTCATACCGCACCTGGTTGCCCTGTTCCTGGCGAACGGCGCCCTCGTATTCCTTGCCGGTCAGCTTTACGACGTCGCCACGGCTGGCCGAATCCAGCTCGCGCTGCTCGTGGGCAGCTCGCCGGCGGTCATCACCTCGGCTCTGAACAACTCGTGGGCACCGATCGTCTACCGCGCCCCCGAGCACGAACGAGGGGCCGTGCTGGCGCATACCGCCCGTGACGTCACGACCCTGGCCGCGCTGGTCTCCGGTGGGGTCGCGCTGCTCTCGCCGTGGCTGCTGCGCTTCGTGGCAGGGGCCAGCTTCGCGCCGCTCGAGCTGGTTCCGGCAGTGGCGATCGTGGCCATGGGCACGGTGCTGTCCGTGGCCTACCTGGCCAACGTGCACCTCATCTTCGCAGCGGGGCAGTCGCTCTGGCTGTCCGTGGTCACCCCGCTCAGCCTCCTGGTCGGACTGGTCAGCGCCTACCTGGCCGGACGTCAAGACCTGGTGCTGCTGGCCGTCGGCTTCCCGGCCACCTACGCCACACTCGCGGTCGGCACCGCCTGGCTGCGTCGTCACGTCCGGGCCGTGACCTGGGATGAGACGACCCTGATGCTGCCAGCCGGGCTGGGCCTCGCCCTCTGCGGCCTGGGCGCCGTCCTGCCCACATCGGGGCCGGCCGCCCTTGTCCGGGTGGCCATAGCCGCGCTCGCCGGCGTGGGGACACTGTGGCTGGCCCGAAGGGTTCTGCGCGCTCAGCACTAGCGCGAAGGATCGTGGTCGTTCTGACGACCACGATCCTTCACCTTGTTCCGCCGAGTCCTACAGTGAAGCCCATGACTTCTGCGCCTTCCTCAGACCGCACACCCCAGGAAGCGCTCTGGGCCGGCGAGTTCGGCAACGACTACATCGCCCGAAACCGTGACGTCGCGCTCGTGGACAGCAACCGTGCTCTTTTCGGCACGATCTTGTCCAAGGCCCACGGCGTGACTTCGGCGATCGAGTTCGGCGCCAACATCGGCAACAACCTGCGGGCCCTCCGCGACCTGTTGCCGGCGTGCGAGATGCACTCGGTCGAGATCAACGCGACGGCCGCGGCCGAGATCGAGGCGTGGGGCGGCGCTACTGTCGAGGTCGCCTCGCTGATGGACTTCGAGCCCTCCCGGCAGTGGGACCTCTCCTTCACCAAAGGCGTCCTGATCCACCTGCCACCCCAGATGCTGCCCAGCGTCTACGACAAGCTGGTGGCGGCCTCGTCGCAGTACGTCATGGTCTGCGAGTACTACAACCCCACCCCGGTCGAGGTCTCCTACCGCGGGCACGAGCACGCCCTGTTCAAGCGTGACTTCGCCGGCGAGATCATGGACGCCCACCCCGAGCTTCGGCTCGTGGACTACGGGTTCACCTACCACCGCGACCCTGTGCACCCGCTCGATGACTCGACCTGGTTCCTGATGGAGAAGCAGCGCTGAGGCTC
>DATCQG010000372.1:0-8310 GCA_036569625.1 Dermatophilaceae bacterium
TCCGAAGCGCAGGCCGCCCATGTCCTGGACTGCTCGGTGGGCACAGTCAAGAGCCAGACCTCTCGCGCACTGGCCAGACTGCGTTCGATTCCTGAACTTCAATCCCTCCTGGAGGAGGTCGGGCATGAATGACCTCGAGCGCCGACTCAGTGATCTGCTGCACACCGGAGCCCCGGACCCGGAGAGAATCATCACCGCGAGTGAGATCGCGGGACTCGCGCAAGACGGTCGTACGCCGAACGGTCGGGTCACCCAGAGGTGGGGTGTGCCGCTCTTGGCTGCCGCGGCAGTGCTTGTCGCAGTTGCCGTGCCGGCGGTTGTCATCGGCCGTAACAGCAACTCAGCCACACCAACGTCACACTCGTCGGGCGGTCCGACCCCGGCACCCACCACTGCCAGCGCGCCGGCGCCGACCAGCTCCGGCACCAGCTCGCCCTCATCCACGACCAGCATCACGTCAGGATCTGTGGCCTGTCTGACCAGCCAGCTGAGCCTGACCCCAGGGCTCACGAACGGCGCAGCAGGCAGCCTCTACACGAGCTTCGTCTTCACCAACACAGCCGGAACGCCCTGCTCCATGCGCGGCTTCCCTGGTGTGTCCCTGCTCAACGACGCCGGTGCCATCGTCGGCCAACCAGCCACTCGGGACGGCTCCACAGGACCATCGGTTCGGCTCGGAGCGGGCCAGCGGGCCCAGTTCATCCTCCGAGTGGGAACGGCCACGCGAACGGGCTGCACCATGCCGATACCCTCCAGCCGGATAGAGGTCTACCCACCCGAGCAGACGGTCCCGCTGCGTATACCGTTCAGCACCGCCTCTTGCTCCGTGTCGGTCCAGAGCGTGATCGCTGCCAAGTGAGCTGGCGCGGCGTGAAGTTGTGCCATCCGACCAACGTAGGTTTTCCGAGCACACACAGCAACAACGCGACAGCCACCAGGGCAAAGGTTTGTTTTGCCCGGCAGGAGGAAGTGAGAAAGCGGCTAATCTCTGGGTGCAACGACAAGATTCATCACCGGCGCTGGCCCGGTCCGGGCAGACCCAGCACCGACATTGCCGGGGAGGCAGCGTGGAGATTGCTTTCTACCAGGACTTGCTCGACCAGATCTCCGATGGCGTCTATTTCGTGACTCCGCAGCGGCGGATCACGTACTGGAACGCTGGCGCCGAGCGCCTCACGGGATACAACGCCTACGAGGTTCTGGGACGCAGTTGCGCGGAGGGGATCCTGCGCCACGTCGACAATGCCGGTCAGCAGCTGTGCCTTCGCGGTTGCCCGCTTGCCGCGGTGATGGAAGACGGGAAGTCACGAGAGGCCCTCGTCTACCTGCACCACAAGGATGGACACTGCGTCCCGGTCATGGTGCGGGGCGAGGCTCTACGTGACCCGGCCGGGAAGATCGTCGGCTCGGTTCAGGTCTTCTCCGCGACGATCGCGGGTTCCTCCGTGGGCCAGCGTCGACTCCGCAAGGACAACTCACTGGATTCCGTGACCGGCCTGGCTCCGCGCCGTTTCGGTGACTTGCAGCTGCGGACACTGATGCGTCTGGTCACCGAAGGGGACCTCACCCTTGGCGTCCTGTCCATCGACACGGACCACTTCACAGAGGTCAGCGACACTTTTGGTCACGAGACCGGCGACGAGGTGCTGCGCATGATCGGCCAGTCCATGGCCAACGGCCTTCGACGGGGTGACGTCGCGGTGCGGTGGGGAGACAAGGAGTTTCTTGTGCTCCTTCCCGGAACCGACCAAGGTGGCCTGAACGCCACCGCCGAGCGGGTGCGGATGCTCGTGGAGAACTCCTGGATCCTGAGGGGGAAAGCTCAGGTTCGGGTGACCGTGTCAGTCGGCGCAACGATGGCCATACCGTCCGAGAGAGCCGATGACCTCGTAGATCGCGCCGCTGCGTTCGTGGACGCGAGCAAGCGGGGCGGGTGCAACCGCGTCACCACCGACACGGGAGAAATCATCAGCACAGCTGACCGACCCATCCTGGGCACCGCCACGCCGTGGGAAACGCCGAACCAACCTGTCCACGTCGGCTAACCCGTACGCGAGATCAGGCGTCAGCCTCGATCAAATGCTTGTGGACCCCGTCGAGCTCGAACTGACGACCCACGGATGAGAGTGGTGGCTGCTTCGCAGGGCGCTGACCTGCAGGTATGGCGGTGGGCGCCGTCGGGCTCGAACCGACGACCTACGGATTATAAGAGCCATCGAGCGGTGCGGTGAATCTCGAATTCCCTTGATCTGCCTCGAATAGGGCCAGCTCGTCTCCATCCAGCGAGTCGCTGGGAACGCTGTTCGGGTCGTTCCCTCCCTGCATCGGCCCTGGAGTCAACGTCCGGCCGTGGAGCGTCGTCGAGGCACGGCAGGCGGGAGTCGTGGTCAAGTCGGTCCGCGTGCGGACGGATGAGAAGCATCACGACTACCGGGAACATGATCGTCACCGGGCGGCAGTTCTGGATGGGCACCCACCGGGCCGGGATGGTCGCCCGGATCTGGGCCGACGCCGTCGAGGTCGAACGAGCCGTGTCCCGCCTCGGGCATGTCTCGCTGGCCTGGGACTGGCAGGTGCGCCCGAAGGGGTGGTTCCGGTTGCTTGGGCCGCTGGTCGGGCCCCTCGGTGGCCGCATGGAGCGCAGGATCTGGACAGGGCTGAAGCACAAGCTAGAAAACGACGGCGACGCTCGCACCTCGTGACCGGGCACAACAGTCCTCAACCCATGACCCAGTCGCGCGTGAGTCGGTGCGGCGCCTGAGCGGATCAAGTTCGCTCGGCCGCGCCCATGGGCTGTCATGTTGGAGTGAGACCCGGAGGGGTTGCCCCTGTCATGGCCGGGTGTGGTTCCAGCAGGAGGCGGTCCAAGACTGCATAGAGCCCCCTGTACCGCAGTGGCTTGACTATGTAGGCGTCACAACCGGCGGTCTGGCTCCGTTCCTCATCTCCCTTCATAGCCAGCGCACTCAGCGCGATGACTGGGATGGACGCTGTAGCAGGGTCTTGCTTCAGAATGGTCGTCGCTGTCAAGCCGTCCATACCCGGCAGCTGAATGTCCATGAGGATCAGGTCGGGCTGCTCACCGCGTGCCAGCCTCAACGCCGTTTCCGCATCGACTGCGCTCAACACGCTGTGACCGGCGCTGTGCAAGAGCAGCGACGTCAACTTCATGTTCGCTGGGTTGTCCTCGACGACTAATATCTTGGCCATCTGATGCTCCTTCTAGTCTTGCAGTAGAGCACGCCGGACCTCGGCCATGAAGTCAGTGCTGTTGAGACCGGCCTTCTCGATGATGCGAACGGCCTGGCTAGGGTCAGCGTTGAGGACCTGACGGTCCAGTGACGTGATTTCCCTGGCGGTGACGACCAGGATCGGGATGCCTGCCGTGCTGGGGTCGTCCTGCAACGCTTGGACGACGTCGAACCCGGTCACGTGGGGCATCATCAGGTCTAGCAGGATGAGATCCGGCTGCACCTGATGCGCCAGGACGATGGCCTCTTGTCCACTGTAGGCACGCACCGTCGCATATAAGGGAGGCGGTAGGTAAGTGGCGATCAGCTCCACCGACTTGGGGTCGTCGTCGACGACCAGCACCGTATAGCTCTGGTCCTGCGCGTCGTAGAAGCCCAAGTTGGTCAGTGCCTTCTTCAGCGCCGCGCGACTGATCGGCTTCTGCAGAACCGTGGCCGAGTTGTCTGCCAACACCAGTGGACCATCGGCCTTGCCGCAGATGATGACGACCGGGACCATGCCCAGCGTGGGGTCTTCGCGGATGGTGGCAAGGAACTGCAAGCCGTCAATCCCCGGTAGTTGGGTACTTACCGTGATGAGGTCGAGGCCCTTTTGCGATGCCATCGCGAGAGCTTCCTCGGCACTAGAGGCGCGCAGGGCGGCAAAGCCCGCAGTTTCGAGAATGATGCACACCAGAGCTGCGGCTTCGTCGTCATCCTCGACGACGAGCGCGACGCGCTTGTGGGTTTCAGAGACTACCGCCGTCTCCGTCCTGGCGTCCCTGCGCTCTATGAAGGCGGGCTGGACGGCCGTTCGAAGTGGGACCCAGGCCGCGAAGCACGTCCCCTCGCCCTCTTTGCTAGCCACGGCCACACTCCCACCGAGCAACTCTGTCATCTGTTTGACCATCGCAAGGCCAAGCCCAGTGCCCTCGAACCTGCGCGCCAGGCTGCTGTCGATCTGGGTGAACGCCTGGAACAGCTTGGCCATGTTTTCCTCAGAGATGCCTATGCCGCCATCGGTGACACGGATCTCGAGGAACTCGGTGAACTCGTTGTCGGCCAACGCGAACCTGCGCACGGGCCACGCACCCTCCAGCGTGCCGACGGAACTTCGCGGGACTTGCCGGGCGCGCAGCGACACGAGACCGCCCTGACTGCTGAACTTCACTGCGTTGGAGAGCAGGTTGTAAACGATCTGTTTGGTCTTGCGCACGTCCAGCTGGGTGACGCCGAGGTGTTCGTCCAGCTCAAGGTCGAGACCGATGCGCCGCGCCGCTGCCTTGTCCCGCACGATGGACAAGGCATTGGACAGGAGCACGTTCACGTCCACCGCCTCCATCTCGAGGTTCATCATCCCGGCTTCGACCTTCGAAAGGTCCAAGATGTCGTTGATCAGCGAGAGCAGGTGCTGACCGCTGATGAAGATATCCCCGATGTACTCTTTCTGGCTTTCGGTCAACTCGCCCAGGAGGCCGTCCTTGAGCGCCTCGGAGAACCCGATCACCGAGTTCAGGGGGGTGCGGAGCTCATGCGACATCGTCCCCAGGAACTCCGACTTCATCCGGCTCGCATGCTCCAGCTCGACGTTCTTCTGCTGGAGGGTGTGCTCGATGTGCCGGCGGTCGGTCACGTCGCGCGCAGCCGCGAATACGCCCTGAAGCTTGCCGTATCGGTCATGGATCGCCGTGGCGTTGTACGACACGAAGGTCTCTGCACCGTCGCGGGCGCAGACCGTCAACTCATAGTCGCTCACCTTGTCCTCATCAAGGACACGGGCGATAGCAGCGTCGGCTCGAGCAGGGTCGGTGAAGAAGTTCCTCCACGGGGCCCCGATCAGCTCAGTGCGGACGCGCCCGGTCAGGGCCATCATCTGCTGGTTGACGTCGGTGATGATGCCCTGGGGGTCGGTGGTCATCAACGCGTCGACGTTCGACTCGATCAGCGAACGAGTGTAAAACTGCTGGTCTCGCAGTTGCTGGTCCAGCAGCGCCTGGGCCGCCTCGACCTCCTTGCCGGCCGTGTTGTCAGTACCGATCAGCAAGTAGCCGATGATCCCCCCTTCGGCATCGCGAAGCGCGGTCACGGAGACGATGGCAGGGAAACGACTGCCGTCCTTGCGAACGTACGTCAGCTCGTAGATGTCCTCGATGCCTCGCTTGGCCTTGAAGACAAGCGCCTCGAAACCGGGTGCGATCGGCGTGTCCAGCTCCGCGCTGAGCTCCGCTGCCCGACTGATCAGCTCCTGCGGGTCAGAGATGTCCGCCGGGGTGATCCGGTCCACCACGTCGAGCGCGCCATAACCCAACATCCGCTCCGCGCCCACGTTGAAGATCTGGATGACGCCCCGCTCGTCCGTTGCCATCTGCCAGAAGTACGCGCTGTTGAAGATGGCGTCCGACAATGCGCCCCGGGCCTTGCCGACGGTGTTGTCGGTACCGATCAGCAGGTAGCCGATGATCCCTCCTCCCGCATCGCGAAGCGCGGTCACGGAGACGATGGCAGGGAAACGACTGCCGTCCTTGCGAACGTACGTCAGCTCGTAGATGTCCTCGATGCCGCGTTTGGCCTTGAATACGAGAGCCTCGAAACCGGGTGCGATCGGCGTGTCCAGCTCCGCGCTGAGTTCCGCTGCCCGACTGATCAGCTCCTGCGGATCAGAGATGTCCGCAGGGGTGATCCGGTCCACCACGTCGAGCGCGTCATACCCCAACATCCGCTCAGCACCCACATTGAAGATCTGGATGACGCCCCGCTCGTCTGTGGCCATCTGCCAGAAGTACGCGCTGTTGAAGATGGCGTCCGACAATGCACCCCGGACCTTGATCAGTTTGTGGTTGCGCTCCCCATCGATCGTCATTTGAGCGCCCGCCTAAACACGCGGGGGACACTGGTCAATGAACGGGCCACGTCAACCTCCATCGGCACGGATGCGGGCCGCGCAGTCCGATCGGTCTTTTGTTGTGATTCGGTGGTTGGCACGTCCCGAACCTCTCTGATCGGTGCAGTCTCGGCGAACAGCGGGTTTGGCGGCTCTTCGATCTTTGATGAGGCTATCGCTCGATACAGGCTGGCACGCAGAGTTTTGCCTGCTCGGATGCGGTGCAACCGTACGCCGGTCGTGATTGTCAGTATTGCGGAAGCTGCAAGCGCGTCGAACGAGGTCCTTGGCTAGGCGGTTCGTGCCCTCTGTTCTGGCGTTCGTGATCCCGGTGGTCTGGACGTGTCGAGGTGGATCCCGGACGAAGTTGAATACCCTTGCCCGTTTTGGGGGGTCTGGGGCCCTAGCGCCGTGCGTCACTTTTGGTCCAGTATGCGGCATGACGTCGTCCGCGATACGTCCCAGTTTGGCCCATCGCATTTCTGGTGCCTTCACGCACCGACAGGCCTCCGTGTGGGATCTTCCGGGGCAGGACGGGACCTTCCGACAGAAGGTCTCCGGGGAGTCCTTCTATGACGAGTCGATTGCGCGCCTGCTCAGAGACATCCCCATCGACTCGAACGGTGTGGACCTCTTCGACAAGGCCTCTCTCGTCCCCGAACCACGTAACCAGTTTGACCCCCTCTCGGTGGCCGTGGTGATTCGCGGCCACATGATCGGGCACCTGCCCCGCGATGACGCCGCCAGGTTCCAGCCCACACTGCTGGCCGCAACGAAAGCCGGGCAGGACCCCCAGGTCGATGCCCTCATCGTCGCTCGCGCCGACAGGGAGAAGCCCGGCAAGATCTGGCACCGCGTGCGACTCGACCTTGCCGCCATCGAAGTCATCACGGCAACATGAAAGCGACGCAGGACCTTCGGCACACGCGAGCGGCGCTGCCCTTCGCGGCTGGCGTACCCATTACGGTCGTCTCCGAGCGCGTGGGACATGCCAACGCGACGATCAGACTCGGCGTCGGTGCCAACGTCAGCCGTGGCGTGCAGGCCGAAGCGGCGCCGATGTTCGGCTCTGGGCACAACGGGGGTGCGCTATGAATCCGGACGCGAAGATCAAGACGACGGATTTGGAGCAGGCTCTGGACTACCTCGAGGGCCTCAGCTTCATCATGCGCTCCTTCGATGAGAGCAGTCGCGGTCGCGAAGGTCGAGACATGTTGCTCGAGGGACTAGAAGCGATGGACAGCGGCGCGATGAGCTGGGAACCGTTACGGCATCAGGCTGCAGCCGGCGAGGGGTGGGCGCGCATCGCGGACCACGTCGACGAGCTGCGCCGGCGACTCTTGGAGGGTTTCGCCGATGCCGCACTCTGATCGGACGACGCTCTCGAAGGTGCCGCACGACTCCTATCGTCACGAGGCGTTCCTATGGAGTGGCGAAGACGACTTCCTCGCGGGGACGGCCCCCTTTATCCGGGAGGGCCTACGAGCAGGACAGCCCGTCATGGTGGCCGTCACCGCGCCGCACATCTGGCTGTTGCGAACCGCACTGGGTACCGACGCCGATCGCGTGCGGTTCGTGGACATGGCCGTGGTCGGCCGCAACCCCGCGCGGATCATCCCCGCCTGGCGCGAGTTCGTGCCGAGAACGCAGCCGACGGCCAGCCTGTGCGCGGCATCGGTGAGCCGATCTGGCCGGGCCGCCGACCAGAAGAGGTCATGGAGTGCCAGCTGCACGAGGCGCTGCTCACCGTCGCGATCGAACAGCGCATCCCCCTGTGGCTGCTATGCCCCTACGACGTCCAAGCCCTGGCCCTCGACGTCGTCACCGAGGCACAACTCAGCCACCCGGTACTATTCGAGAACCAGGGCCATAGAAGCAGCAGCTCCTACGGCGGCCCGCACCACATCGGAACGATATTCGAAGGGGACCTACCGCCCGTTGAGATGGCGGCCTCGCAATGGACGTTCGGTCGTGAGAACCTGCCTGCCATCCGCGAGGACGTCACCAACCAAGCCCTGCGTGCCGGTCTGTCTCGCTCGAGCAGCGTCGCCGCGGCTCAATCTCGTGCGGGCTCGTTGCGGACTGCGGACGTTCTGACGCTCGCGGAGGCACGGTCGAAGAGGGCTTCGCAGGGCGCTGACCTGCCCAAACGCGGAGTGGGCCCCGTCGGGCTCGAACCGACGACCTACGGATTAAAAG
>DATCQG010000373.1:0-4219 GCA_036569625.1 Dermatophilaceae bacterium
GGTCAAGGCTGCCGTCGCCGAGCTCGGTGAGGACGAGTGGCAGTTCCACACGGCCGGTCAGGGCGGGCGTTGGAAGCTCAAGGAGGAGGGGCAGCTGAAGACCCGGGTCGTCGACGGCGCCTGCATCTTCCTGAACCGTCCGGGCTTCCCGGCCGGTGCCGGTTGCGCCCTGCACCAGCACGCCCTGCTGCGAGGCGTCGAGCCGCACACCGTCAAGCCGGACGTGTGCTGGCAGCTGCCGATCCGGCGCTCCTACCGCAACGTCGAGATGCCCGATGAGAGCTCGTACCTCGAGGTCACCATCACCGAGTACGACCGCCGTAGCTGGGGGCCCGGCGGCCACGACCTCGACTGGTACTGCTCGGGCAACCCGGCTGCGCACGTCGGCAAGGAGCCGGTCTATCTCAGCAGCAGCGGCGAGCTGCGCGAGCTCATGGGTGCTGCGGCGTATGACGAGCTGGCCGTCCGCTGCGAAGCTCACCTGGTCGCCGTCAGAGCTGCCCGGGGCAACGGGTCGCGCACGATGCTGCCGCTGCTGGTGCACCCGGCCACCCTTGCCGCAGATGCTGATCGCGGCCGCGCACGGTGATCCCCAGCCCGAACATCTGGAACGACCCGGACGTGTACGAGACCGAGAACAGGGGCGTCGACCCGGATGGAATGATCGAGGCGGCCATGGCCGGCATCCATGACTGGACCGGGCAACGGGTCCTGGACGTGGGCTGTGGCAGCGGCTTCCACCTGCCCCGGTTCGCACGGACAGCGTCCACGGTGATGGGGGTGGAACCGTACGAGCCACTGGCCACCCTTGCGCGCCAGCGGATCTTCGACCTGTCCCTCACGAACGCATCAGTGCTCGAGGGTGCTGCCCAGGAGCTGCCGCTGGCCGACGACAGCGTGGACGTGGTCCACGCCCGGTGGGCCTACTTCCTCGGGCCCGGGTGCGAGCCCGGCCTTGCCGAGGTGGCCCGGGTGCTCGGACCCCGCGGCACGGCATTCGTGATCGACAACGACGCCTCACGGTCGACCTTCGGCGGCTGGTTCCGCAGGGCGATGCCGGCCTATGACCCTGTTGCGGTTGAACGCTTCTGGGCCCGCCAGGGATGGTCCCGTGAGCGCATCGACATCCGCTGGTCCTTCGGCTCACGCGCGGACTTCGAGGCGGTCGTGCGCATCGAGTTCGCCGAAACTCTGGCCGACGGCATCCTGGCCGAGCACGAGGGTCAGGGTGTGGACTATGCGGTCAACCTGTGGTGGCGAACGTTCAACTGACACCGGCTGTCGCAACCGTCTCGTAGGGTCACGCACATGGCAACCAAGACAACGACTCGTCCCTCTGGCTACCGCTGCTCCGAGTGCGGCTGGTCGGCGGTCAAGTGGGTTGGTCGTTGCAGCGAGTGCCAGGCCTGGGGGACGGTCAGCGAAGTTGGCGCGGTCAAGGTCAGGACCAGCGCCTCTGCGGTGATCGAGCGACCCGCCCTGCGCATCGGCGATGTCGATGCGCGCGGAGCCGACGCACAGACCACAGGTGTCAGCGAGTTCGACCGCGTTCTCGGAGGCGGCCTCGTGCCCGGCGCCGTGGTTCTGGTTGCCGGAGAGCCGGGCATCGGCAAGTCGACCCTGTTGCTCGACGTGGCAGCGAGGGCAGCCCGCGGGGACCAGACCGTGCTCTACGTCAGCGGCGAGGAGTCGGTGGCACAGGTCCGGATGCGCGCCGAACGCATCGAGGCCATGGCCAAGAACCTGTTCCTGGCAGCCGAGACCGACCTGGCCACCGTGCTGGGTCAGATCGACAAGGTCGGTCCCGACCTCGTCGTGATCGACTCGGTCCAGACGATCGCCAGCAGCGAGGTGGAAGGCTCGGCCGGCAACGTCTCACAGATCCGCGAGGTCGCAGGCTCACTGATCCAGCTGGCCAAGGCGCGCGGCATCTCGATCCTGCTGGTGGGCCACGTCACCAAGGATGGCTCGATCGCCGGTCCGAGGGTGCTTGAGCACCTGGTCGACGTCGTGATCCAGTTCGAGGGCGACCGCCACTCCCGCCTGCGGCTTGTCCGCGCGGTCAAGAACCGTTATGGCCCGACCGACGAGGTGGGCTGCTTCGACCTTTCCGACGTGGGCATCGTCGGGCTCCCCGACCCCAGCGGCCTCTTCCTGTCCAGTCGCGACCTGATCGTCCCGGGCACCTGCGTCACCGTCACGCTCGAGGGCAAACGTCCACTGGTGACCGAGGTGCAGGCTCTCCTTGTGGCCACGACGGCCCCCTCGCCGCGACGTACCACGAGCGGCCTGGACAGCTCCCGGGTTGCCATGATCCTGGCGGTCCTCGAGAAGCGCGCAGGCGTGGCCGTCCGCCAGGCCGACTGCTATGCCTCCACGGTCGGCGGGGTCAAGCTCTCCGAACCAGCCTCCGACCTCGCGATAGCGCTGGCCATGGCCAGCTCGGTGTCCGAGAGGGCCCTCCCGCCCGGCACGGTCGCTATGGGCGAGGTGGGCCTGGCAGGTGAGATCCGGGCCGTCACGGGCATCCCCCGTCGGCTGGCGGAGGCGGCGCGCCTCGGGTTCCGGGGTGCGGTCGTGCCGGCAGGCTCACTGGGATCAGGCCCGATACCTGAGGACATCTTCGTCGTGGAGGTCTCCGATCTCCGTCGTGCCGTCAGTCTGATGACCCAGCCCGTCTGACCCACGGACCGCGGGTCGATCCCGGGTGACACACGGTCACGGGTCGGTCACAAGAGGCGCCAAAAGGCCATCTGGCCGTAGACTGCCGCCAGCCGGAGTGGTGTGAGCCGGCGACGGCCTCGCCAGCGCGAGACGGATCCGACAAGCAGCTGAGCCCGAGGGGACCGATCACCGTGGAAGGAAGCGACGACGAGTTGCTCCGTGCCACCCTGGCGGCTGTTGCACCCGGGACCGAGCTGCGCGACGGGCTGGAGAGGATCCTGCGCGGACGAACGGGCGCACTCATCGTCCTGGGCCACGACAAGGTGATCGAGGCCATGTCGACCGGCGGCTTCCCGCTGGCCATCGACTTCTCAAGCACCCGACTGCGCGAGCTGGCCAAGATGGACGGCGCGATCGTGCTGGACCGCGAGGGCACGCACATCCTTCGCGCCGCCACCCAGCTGCTGCCGGACCCCTCGATCGAGACCAACGAGTCCGGCACGCGGCATCGCACCGCCGAGCGGGTCGCCAAGCAGACCGGCTTTCCGGTGGTCTCGGTCAGCCAGTCCATGCAGATCGTCGCTCTCTATGTGGCCGGCCGGCGCCACGTCCTCGAGGGCTCGATGGCCATCCTTTCCCGCGCCAACCAGGCCCTTCAGACTCTCGAGCGCTACAAGGCGCGCCTTGACGAGGTCGCCGGCACACTGTCGGCCCTCGAGATCGAGGACCTTGTCACCGTCCGCGACGTCGCGTCGGTGCTCCAGCGCCTCGAGATGGTCCGGCGGATCAGCGAAGAGATCGACAGCTACGTCGTCGAGCTCGGCACCGACGGCCGGCTGCTGACCCTCCAGCTGGCCGAGCTGACCGGTGGCCTGGGCTATGACCGCGAGCTGGTGATCCGCGACTACCTCGAGGCGGCGCACAACACCGGCACCGTCGAGCAGGTCCTGGCCGACCTCGTCGAGCTCACCTCCACCGAGCTGCTCGACCTGGCTGCAGGCGCCAAGGCCGTGGGATTCACCGTGGGCGGAGACGCCCTCGACACTGCGGTCAGCCCGCGCGGCTACCGCCTCCTGAACAAGGTGCCCCGACTGCCGGGTGCCATCGTGGAGCGGCTGGTCGATCACTTCGAGGGCCTTCAGAAGCTTCTCGCCGCAAACCTCGAAGACCTCATGGCCGTCGAGGGTGTGGGTGAAGGTCGAGCACGCGCCGTGCGCGAGGGACTGTCCCGGCTGGCCGAGTCGAGCATTCTTGAGCGCTACGTCTGAGCCTTCGAGATGAGTGACGCCGCCTTGTCGGAGGTGCCGCTTTCCCTTGTCCACCAACGCATCCTGGACTGGTTTGCCCGGGAGTCGAGGGGGCTGCCGTGGCGCATGCACGGAACTTCGCCGTGGGGGGTCCTGGTCTCGGAAGTCATGTTGCAGCAGACACCGGTCGTTCGTGTCGAGCCCGTATGGCGAGCCTGGATGTCGCGCTGGCCCTCACCTGCCGCCTTGGCCGGGTCGGCGACCGGTGATGCGATCCACGCGTGGGGAAGGCTCGGCTACCCGCGGCG
>DATCQG010000374.1:0-2181 GCA_036569625.1 Dermatophilaceae bacterium
AGAGGACCTTCGGGGGGTGGTCGCCACGTTTCTGGCTCGTTCTGGCGAGCTGGGCGCGAGACACTCGGCCGGTCGATCCGTGCAGCGCGGTGAGCGTACGGCTGAACCGGACCTCGACACCCTCCTGGCGGGACTCTTCCAACTCGTCCGGACGCGCCAGGGCGAACCGCTCGTCGAGCCAGTCGACACAGGTGGCCGCCAGCCCGAGTCGGCGAGCCGTGCGGGCCACGTCCATGGCCGTGTTGCCCGCGCCGAGCACGAGGACCCGCGGGGCTCGAGGCATCTGTTGACCGGTAGGCGCGGCGTCGAGCCCCATCTCGGCCAAGAAACGGGCAGAATCCCCAGCCGGCTCAAGCGCAGGCTTCGCGCCCTGGAGGAACGTGGTGGCATCGATGACACCTCTGAGCTCGGCGCCAGGCACCTGTAGGCGCATCGGCACGCCGGCGCCGTGGGCGAGGATGACCGCGTCGTGTTCGGAGAGGAGGTTGGCCAGGTCCGCAGCGCCGATCTCGACTCCACAGCGCAGGTCCAGACCGGCGTCGCTGAGCTGGCGCCACGGCCGTGCAGCGACCTCAGCCGGCAAGGCGAAGTCGGGGATCCCCCAATTGCACAGCCCGCCGGGGGTGGGGTCCTTCTCGAAGACGGTAACGGAAGCACCCGCCTCCAACAGCTGCCAGGCCGCGCCAACCGCCGCGGGACCGGAACCGACGATCGCCACCGACAGGTCCGCCGCGACGGTGGCCTTCTTGGGCGCCGGGACCGGCAGGTGGTCAGCGACGAAGCGCTCGAGCCGGCCGATGGCGACCGGGGCATCCCCAGCCAGGGACCAGCTGCAGGCACCCTCGCACTGGGCGGCCTGGTTGCAGACGCGGGAGCAGATGTCGGGAAGAACCGAGGTGAGTCGCAGGATCTCGTGCGCACCTTCGAGATCGCGGTTCCGGATCGCGCCGATGAAGCCCGGAATGTCATTGTGCGCAGGGCAGCCTCGCACGCACGTGGGGTCGAGGCACTGCAGGCAGCGGTCAGCCGCTGCAAGGGCTTCCGGCCAGTCGGCGAACCCGACCCGGGTCTCGCTGACGTCCCCCAGAATCGCAGCAGGACGCGCCTGTGCCGGTTCGACTCTGGGAGCGACAAGGACCGGCCCGGTCACCACGATGGCCGAGAACGGGCAGGTACGTGTGCACTGCCGGCACCCAACGCACAGTTCGTCGTTCGCCGCTGCCACCCAGCGTTCGGGCTCCATCGAGAGCGCCCCAGAAGGGCAACGGATGACGCACTCCTGGCAGCCGGCACAACGATCGGTGAGAACCAGCACATGGGGTCGGCTCGTGATGGCAGGGGCTACACCCATCGTCGACAGGGTCATCGTGGCTCCTTCGTACTCGTTCGCACCGGTCCGGTCGAAGCTGAGATCATGGGTCATTGCCGTTCAGCTCGCTGCCTGCATCGCGACGTAAAGCCATCCCGCGCTGACGCCGCTCAGGACAACGAGCCCGAGGGACGTGATACGGGTGGCGAGAGCACTACGGCTCACCGGCAAGAGGTCGCGATTGACGATCCGCCACATCGCCCACAGGGAAGCAATGGTGCCGAGGGCGATGACCCCTACCTGGACGTTGATGATCCGCGGGTCGCTGAGGAGCCGGGCGTTGTACAGCGAGGAATGAGTCGTGTCGAAGCCGAACATGTGCTGCACAGCTGGAATGACCCGTGGCGAGCTCGCGAAGAACTTGGGCAGCTGTCGGGCGAAGTAGTCCGCACCCATCACCGGGATCAGTCCGTAGCTGATCGGGAGGAAGAAGGTGCGGAACCGCGACGTCTTGTCGGCAAAGGTGCCGGCCTTCGCGAAGTCGATGTCACGACGAGCGGTCAGGGCGCCGATGCCGCGCGCGATGCCGGCTGTGGCGAGCGCCAGGAGCCCAATTATGCCGAGGTAGGCGATGGGGTCGGGGTATTGCGGGAAGTGAAGATGACTGTTCAGCCAGTCGTCCAGCGTTGTGTAACTGCTCAGGGCGTTCACTTGCTGGTACAGAACTAACCCCCACAGGAGCGCGATCGCCCACGCAACGTCGGGACGGCGCCGTTGGGGTGCGACCACCGAGGTGAGCGGCTTCTGCAGGAAGAGGCCCACGTTGTCCTCCGGGCAGGCCTTGAAGCACTCGGTGCACAGACCGCAGGACA
>DATCQG010000375.1:0-5824 GCA_036569625.1 Dermatophilaceae bacterium
GGCCTTCTGCGCCTTGAGCAGGTCCACGGCAGCGGCCAGCTGTGTGGCATCCAGGGCGTAGGGGTTCTTGATGCCCAGCTGTGGCTTCGTGTTCATCAGGTAGAGCGCCGCGTCGGCGATGTAGATGGGGGAGTCGTACGCCGTCACCGCTCCCTTGTAGGCGGTTGCTCCCTCGAAGACGACGCTCCACGAGTCGGGAGCCGGACGGACCTTGTCGGTCCGGTACATCAGCAGGTTGGCGCCGCGACCGTGCGGGATCCCGTAAGGAACGTTGTTGACCGAGTTCCAGGGCTTGTTCTTCAGCGCGGGGAAGATGTCGGGGTAGTTGGTGATCAGCGAGGTGTTGACCGGTTCCACGTCACCCCCAGCGATCAGTCGCAGGGTCGCGTCCCCGGACGCGGACACCGTGTCGTACTGGCCGGTGCGCATCAGCTGGACCGCTTCGTCCGAGGTGCCGAACGTCTTGATGTTGACCTGGCAGCCGGAGGACTTCTCGAAGTCGGTGACCCAGTCGACGGTCTTGTCGTTGCTACCGTCCTCGACGTACCCCGGCCAGGCCAGCACGTTGACCGACCCTTCGGGCGTCCCCAGCTTGTCCAGGGCCTTGAGTGCAGGCGGGACGAAGCCGGTGGACTTCGTCGGGGTCTTGGTGGTGGAGCTGCTGCTGCACCCTGCCAGGGCCAGCGCGGCGATGGCACCGAGAGCGACGGCTCGGCTGGATATCGTTCTGCGCACGTGCTTCTCATTCATCAGAGTGCTTCAGGAACCGAAGGTGGCTCCTGAGCTTGGCTGGGCACATTCACCACGTGTTCATCCCGCCACGCGAGTCGGACCCCGGTGCCTCGCAGGGTGGCAACATCGGCGGAGCTGCTGGAGTCGAGCAGGTTGGAGGTTCCGACGAAGCCGGCGACGAACGCGCTCGTCGGCTTCTCATAGACCTCGGCCGCCGTACCGATCTGTTCGATCCGTCCGTTGTTGAAGACCGCGATCCGGTCCGAGAGGGTCAGCGCCTCCTCCTGGTCGTGGGTGACGAACAAGAAGGTGATCCCGACCTCCCGCTGGATGGCCTTGAGCTCCACCTGCATCTGTTCCCGGAGCTTGAGGTCCAGCGCGCCCAGCGGCTCGTCGAGCAGCAGCACGCGCGGCCGGTTGACCAGGGCTCTGGCCAGGGCAACGCGCTGTCGCTGTCCGCCGGACAGCTGTCCGGGACGGCGGGCGCCGAAGTCCCCGAGGCGTGCCTGCTCCAGAGCCGCCATCGCTCGTTGGCGTCGTTCGGGCCTGGCGACCTTCTTCACCCGCAGGCCGTACTCGACGTTCTCTAGGACGCTCAGGTGGGGGAAGATGGCGTAGTCCTGGAACACGGTGTTGACGTCACGTTCGTACGCTGGTCGCCCGGTCACGTCGCGTCCGCCCAGCTCTACGGTGCCCGAGGTGGGTTCCTCGAACCCGGCAATCATCCGCAGGACGGTGGTCTTGCCCGAGCCCGACGGCCCGAGCATCGAGAAGAACTCTCCGTCGCCGATCTCCAGATCGGCGCCCGCGACAGCCACGACCGGCGGGCTGCCCGGGAACCCTTGCGCAGACCGCGAAGCCGAACTGCCAGCTCGGTCGAGCGGCCGGGCATACTCGCCATGCTAAAACGCCAGCGCTCAGATACCAGCCTCGGGCGCAATCGGCCAACTGCGCTGGTGGTGGCCGGGAGTGGGCACAACACAGACCGTCACAAGCTAGGTCAAAGAACCCGTCCCAGCCAACGCCTCCAGGTCCGGGCCCTCGAGCCGATACGTCAGCCATTCGTCCATCGGCTGCCCGCCGATCGAGTGGTAGAAGCCGATCGAAGGCTTGTTCCACCGGAGGACCCACCACTCGAGACGGCCGTAGCCGCGTTCCTCGCACACTGCCGCCAGCGTCGCCAACAGCGCTTTGCCCAAGCCTGAGCCGCGATGCTTCGGGGAGACGAAGAGGTCCTCGAGCCAGATGCCGCCGTGTCCCAGCCAGGTTGAGAACGTGACGTACCAGATCGCCATACCGACGATCTCGTCGTCGACCACGGCAACGTGCGCGAAGGCGATCGGCGCGCCATCCTCGGGGAACAGGACCCTGTGGAAGTCGGCCTCCGTCGCCTCGACCGCGTCAGGCTCCCTCTCGTAGGCGGCGAGGTCGTGGACGAGCGCGAGGATGGCCGGCACATCCTCCGGTCCGGCCTCCCGGACACTGCCGACCCGAGGTTGGTCAACACCAGACTCCGTATGCCGTGTGGTCACGGTCCGAGCCTAGGTCAGCCACTCTCCGGAGCTGGAGACATGCCTGACGGGGGCCGCTGTCGCCGAGGGGCTGCTGCCCTGGATCTTCGTGCTGTTCGTCGTCTCAGGCGTCCTGCTGTGGTGGAACCGGAACGAGCACAACGACACCGCGCCCCGCCCCGCCAGATGGGTTGCACTCGTGCTGGCCGGGACCGCGGTGCTTGCCGCGACAGGGACCACGGTGCAGGCCGTTCGGATCGGGCACAGCGGCGCGACCGCAGTCTGGTCCCAAGCCGAAGCCACGACGCGCGCCCCGGGCGCCACGAAGTAGTCGTCGGCCCGCGTGCTGTCGCCGGCACGACGTAGGCTGGAACTCACAATGAGCACACTTTTCGGCGACTTCCCCCTGCCCAGGCTCAGCCCTGCCACTGCCACCGGCGACGTGGACGACCGCGGGGTGCCCACGTGGGCGCAGGCCGGTGGCGAGCCGCCAGCCGACGGCATGGGCCGGCCCGGCGGCTCGGTGGTCGGGCGCGATCCCGAGGCACTGCTCGAGGGGCTCAACCCACAGCAGCGCGCGGCCGTCACGCATGTGGGCGCGCCGCTGCTGATCGTCGCCGGTGCGGGCTCGGGCAAGACCCGCGTCCTGGCCCATCGCATCGCCTACCTCCTCGCATCGCGCGACGTCCGGCCCGGGCAGATCCTCGCGATCACCTTCACCAACAAGGCTGCCGGCGAGATGCGCGATCGGGTCGCCTCACTGGTCGGCGCCCGCAGCCGGGCCATGTGGGTCTCGACGTTCCACTCGGCATGCGTGCGCATCCTTCGTCGGGAGGCCTCCCACGTGGGGTTGAAGTCGACCTTCTCCATCTATGACGCGGCAGACAGCCAGCGCCTCATGTCGATGGTCATGCGTGACCTCGACCTCGACCCCAAGCGTTATCGTCCGCGGGCCTTCTCCGCGCAGGTCTCCAACCTCAAGAACGAGCTGATCGACGACGAGACCTATTCGGCTGGGCTCGCCGAGGCCACTCATCAGGAGCGGATGGTTGCCGACGCCTACCGGATGTACCAGTCCCGGCTCCGGCAGGCCAACGCGATGGACTTCGACGACCTGATCATGGTGACGGTCAACATCCTCCAGGCGTTCCCGGACGTCGCCGAGTACTACCACCGGCGGTTCCGCCACGTCATGGTTGACGAGTACCAGGACACCAATACCGCCCAGTACCAGCTGGTGCGAGAGCTGGTCGGACATGCCGGGCGCGAACCTCAAAGCGTTCCGCCGGCCGAGCTTGCCGTCGTCGGTGACGCCGACCAGTCGATCTATGCCTTCCGTGGTGCGACGATCCGCAACATCGTCGAGTTCGAGCAGGACTATCCCGACGCCCGGACGATTTTGCTCGAGCAGAACTACCGCTCGACCCAGACCATCCTGCGCGCGGCCAACTCGGTCATCGCCAAGAACCCCGACCGCAGGCCGAAGAACCTGTGGACCGACTCCGGTGACGGCGCCAAGATCGTGGGCTACGTTGCCGACTCCGAGCACGACGAGGCGGCCTTCATCGCCCGCCAGATCGACAGCCTCGGCGACGACCACGGCGTCAAGCCCAAGGATGTCGCCGTCTTCTACCGCACCAACGCCCAGTCGCGCGCGGTCGAAGAGGTGTTCGTGCGAGTTGGCCTGCCGTACAAAGTCGTTGGCGGGACGCGCTTCTATGAGCGCCGAGAGGTCAAGGACGCCCTCGCCTACCTGCGGGTCATCTCCAACCCCACCGACACGGTCAACCTTCGACGCATCCTGAACGTCCCCAAGCGGGGCATCGGGGACCGGGCGGAAGCCTGTATCGCGGCGCTCGCCGAGCGCGAGCGGGTACCGTTCGTCGCCGCCCTGGGTCGCCCTCAGGACGCCCCCGGTATCGCGACCAGGTCGGTGGCGGCGATCACCGCCTTCACCTCACTGCTCGAAGCGCTGCGCACCGTGCATGAGGGGGGCTCCGGGGTGGGGGGCCTGCTCGAGGCCGTGGTCGAGCAGACCGGCTATCTCGCCGATCTTCAGGCCAGCCAGGACCCCCAGGACGAGACCCGGGCCGAGAACCTCGTCGAGCTCGTCGCCGTTGGGCGGGAGTTCGACGAGTCCGAGCCGGATGGCTCCCTCGAGGACTTCCTCGAACGCGTCTCCCTGGTTGCTGACGCGGACGAGATCCCCGATGGCTCCGACGCCGAGGCTGCCGACAACGGCGTGGTGACGCTGATGACCCTGCATACCGCCAAAGGCCTTGAGTTTCCCGTCGTCTTCCTCACCGGCATGGAGGACGGCACCTTCCCGCACATGCGCGCACTGGGTGACAACAAGGAGCTCGAGGAGGAACGGCGCCTGGCCTACGTCGGGATCACTCGCGCCCGTGAGCGGCTGCACCTCTCCAGGGCGATCGTGCGCTCCGGCTGGGGCTCCCCCCAGTACAACCCGGCGTCGCGTTTCCTGGATGACATTCCTGCTGACCTGATCGACTGGCAACGCACCGAGACCACCGGCATGAGGTCGACGTCCGCCCCTGCGGTCGCGGCCCTGGCCGGACGGCCGGGCGTTCGGTCCCCGGGCAACCGCCCGATGATCTCGCTGCACTCCGGCGACCGGGTCAGCCACGACTCCTTCGGGCTCGGCACCGTGGTGCGGGTCGAGGGCGAAGCGGAGAAGGCGATGGCGCATGTCGACTTCGGGGCCGACACCGGGGTCAAACGACTGCTGCTGCGTTACGCCCCGCTGGAGAAGCTCTGAGGGCGAAGATTCGCGTCCGGGTGGGGCGCCACGAAGGCGTTAGGCCGGGATGTGGTGCTCGGCCAGCCAGGGCAGAGGGTTGATGGCCGCGCCCCCGTCGGGATGAACCTCGAGGTGCAGATGCGGTCCAGTGGACTCGCCGGTGTTGCCGGAAAGTCCGACGACCTCTCCGGGATCGACGCTCTCGCCCTCGGTGACCGAGACGCGCGACATGTGACCGTAGAAGGTCAGGGTGCCGTCCCAGTAGCGAATCTTGACGATGTTGCCGTAACCAGACTCCTGGCCAGCAAAGGTCACCGTGCCGGTCGACATGGCGACCAGGTTCGTGCCCACCGCAGCTGCGAAGTCCTCGCCCGCGTGCAGGCGCCCCCAGCGCCAACCGAAGCCGGACGTCTGCACGGCGTTCTTCAGTGGCATCTGCCAGCTGTGGGCTTCCTCTTCACGCTTGGCTGCGAGGTTGCGTGCCGCAATGTCCTGGCGTTCGGCGCTTCGGGCAGCGCTGAAGGCGGCGTGTTCACGGGCCAGGGCATTGGCCACTCTGGCCTGACTGCGCGGGTCGTCCAACGGTGCGCTCACGCTGGACCTGGCCGTGACGTTCTTGTTGCCGGTGGCGGGGTGGTTCGACGTGGCCATCGCGGCGCCGGTCGCCGTGATTGTCAGGGCAGCCGCCGCGGCGGTGGGCAGGGCCAGCCCGGCGAAGAGGCGGCGGGGCCTTGAGGTCGCGTTTTTGGACGATCGGTGCCGAGCGTCATACGCGCGGTGGCGAGCATCGTAAGAACGAGCGGACACAGGTAGACCCTCA
>DATCQG010000376.1:0-3853 GCA_036569625.1 Dermatophilaceae bacterium
GACCTCGTGGGCGGTCGGCATCGCGGTGGAGCACTCCAGCCGGGAAGCCACGATCGCCCCGGCAACGTTGGCAAACCTCAGGACCCGCTCCAGCGGCCAGCCGGCCAGCAGCCCGTGGCACAGGGCGCCACCAAAGGCATCCCCGGCGCCGAGACCATTGACCACCTCGACGGGGAAGGGTGCCACCTCAACCCGCTCGTCCCGGGTCCTGGCCAGCACTCCCTTGGGGCCCTGCTTGACGATGGCCAGCTCGATCCCCATGTCCAGCAACGCATCTGCGGCACGGTCGGGGTCGGTCTCGCCCACGGCGACCTCACACTCGTCGCGGTTGCCGACGGCGACACTCACCATCGACAGGGCCCGATCCATCTGGGCATGTGCGTCCGCCGGGTCCTCCCAGAACATCGACCGGTAGTCCAGGTCCAGGATGGTCAGGGACGCCCGCCCCCGTGCCTCCCACGCGGCAAAGTGCGCGCTGCGACTGGGCTCAGCCGACAGACCGGTCACCGTGGACCAGTAGATCGAGGCAGATCGAACCGCGTCCAGGTCGATCTCCGAGGCCTCGATCTGCAGGTCCGGGGCCGCGGGATAGCGATAGAAGTACAGCGGGAAGTCGTCGGGCGGAAAAATCTCGCAGAAGGTGATCGGCGTGGGCAGACCCGCGACCGCCGTGACGAAGCGGTCGTCGACGCCGAGGTCCTCCAGAGCCTGGTGGATGAAGATGCCGAAGGGGTCCCGACCGGTGCGGGTGATGACGGCCGAGCGCCGTCCGCACCGAGCCGCGGCGACGGCAACGTTGGTCGGACTGCCGCCCAGGAACTTCGCGAAGGTCTGGACGTCCTTCAGGTGCACGCCCGACTGCAGCGGATAGAGGTCGACGCCAACCCTCCCGATCGTGAGCACCTCGAAAGCGGCGACGTCACTCTCGGCGGGATCACGACCGGGAGCGAGGGCGCTCATGACAGGCTCTGGGAGATCTTCAGAAGGTGTTCGATGCTGGCGCCGACGTCGGCGACCGGGCCAGGCTCGCCCGGTGCCGGAGGCCCGGCCAGGATGGTGTCCTGCTCGAGGACGTACCACCCGTCGTACCCCGCGCCCTCCAGTGAACCGACGATCGCGGCGATGTCCACGTCGCCCTGGCCCAGAGGGCGGTACATGCCCTGACGGACCGCGTCGGTGTAGGTCACGTCACCAGACTGCACCCGCCGGGCCCACGTCGCGTCCACATCCTTCAGATGCGTATGCCGGATCCGTCCCGCATGCTCCGCCGCAAGGGCCGCCGGGTCCACGCCGCCGATCAGCAGGTGTCCTGTGTCCAGGCACAGCCCGATCGAGCTGCCCGCCAGCACGCGCTGCACATCGTCCGGGGTCTCGACCATCGTGCCGACGTGAGGGTGCAGCGTGGCGGTGATCCCGCTCCGGGCGGCGACCACGGCAAGCCTGTCGAGGTTGGTGAGCAGCACACGCCAGTCGGCCTCGTCGAGAACCGGCGACACGTCATACCCGTCTGTCCCGGTGACGGCGGCAAGGACCAGAGTGCCTGCTCCGGCAGCCGTGAAGCCCTTGAGCGCCAGCTTGACCTCGGGAAGAGGGTCGTGGCCCGGGTCGTGAAGCACGACGGGCACAAATCCGCCGACGGCGCGTAATCCCTTACCCGCCAGCGCTTTTGCCTTGGCTTCGGGCTCATCGGGGAGAAAGCCATCTGGCCCGAGCTCGGTCGCGAGCAGGCCCAGATCACGCATCTGGGAGAGCACCGTCGCGGTGTCGGGCTGCCAGCCCCAGCCGGGGACCTCGCAGACGCCCCAGGAGATGGGTGCCCCGGCGATGCGGTCCGACAGGGCTGTCACCGGCCGACCTCGTCCATGCGCACCGGGCGGCCCTCGCGACGGGAGAGGTCACACGCCTCGGCGACCAGGAAGGCCTGGAGCGCCTCGTGAACCGAGCACGGCGTCTCGATCCGGCCCTCGACGAGCTCGGTGAACGCAACCATCTCGTCGACATACGCCCGGTGGAACCGCTGCATGAAGTCGGTATAGGGCTTGGCGGAGGGGAACTTGACGCCTTCCTCGACCGAGCGCAGTGGCATCTGGTCGTCCATCCCGACCGCGACGGAGTCCTTGCTGCCCAAGGCCTCCAGCCGCACGTCGTACCCGCGGGCGTTGTAGCGCGAACCGGAGATGAGCGCAATCGTGCCGTCGTCCAGCGTGAGCACCGCGGCCGCGGCGTCGACATCACCTGACTCGGCGAAGAAGGCATCGCCGCGGTTCTCGCCCACCGCGTAGACACTGACGACCTGGGCGCCAGAGACGAACCGCACCGCGTCGATGTCGTGGATGCTGCAGTCCCTGAAGAAGCCGCCCGAGGTGGGGATATACGACGCTGGCGGCGGCGCGGCGTCGCCCGTGTTGGCCCGGATCGTGTGGATCCAGCCCAGCCTGCCGCTACTGACAGCGTCCCGCGCGGCCCTGAAACCAGGATCGAAGCGGCGCTGGAAGCCCATCTGGACCGGCACATCGCCGCCAGTCGCGCGGTCGGCGATCAACCGCGTATCCCGCAGGTCGGACGCAAGCGGCTTCTCGCAGAACGTGGTGAGGCCGGCGTCCAGTGAACGTCCGATCAGCTCGGCGTGGGCTGCGGTAGGCACACAGATGGCGAGCCCGTCGAGGCCGGCCGCGAACAGGGCGTCGATGTCGGGCAAGGACTGAAGGCCGAGCTCCTTGCCAACGGCTCGCGCCCGCGCCGGGTCGATGTCGGCGACCACGACCGGTTCGACGTTGTCGAGGCTTGCCAGCGTGGCAGCGTGAAGGGCTCCGATCCGGCCAACCCCAACCAGGCCGATACGCATGCTCAGACCCTCCAGACGCTCAGGTCACCGGGCTCCCCCGGGTCACCTCCCCATCCAACACCCGCTGGTTGCCCTGCAACCACCGAACCGTCATCTCACCTGGCCCAACCGCTCGACCGGACACCGCGAAGGACCCGTGTGAGGCCGAACACCGTCCGATTCGGGCCCTACACGGTGTCCGGTGGTTTGTGGGGGTCTCGGACACGACGAAGGGCGCGGACCCGATCAGGATCCGCGCCCTTCGGGCGTACTTCGTGGTCGAGCGTCAGATGGCGACGACCTCGAGCTTGATGCTGGCCTGCACCTCGGCGTGCAGACGCACGAGCGCCTCGAACATGCCGGTGGACTTGATCGGGCTCAAGAGCTCGATCTTGCGGCGGTCCAGCGAAGGCCCGCCTCCAGCCTTGACGGCGTCGGCGACATCGCCCTGGGTCACGGCGCCGAAGAGGCGGCCGGACTTGCCCGCCTTGGCCGGAACCTTGACCGGCTTGGACTCGAGCTGGCCCTTGAGACCTTTGGCTTCGTCCAGGGACTTGACCTCGCGGATCTCACGGCCCTTCTGGATCGCGGACACCTGCTTCTCGAAGCCCTTGGTCCAGCCGGTGGCCAGACCGCGACGCATCAGGAAGTTGCGGGCGTAACCGTCCTTGACGTCGACGATGTCACCCGCCGTACCGAGGCCAGAGACCTCGTGAGTCAAAATTACCTTCATTGATCTTCTCCTTCTCGGTCAGCTAGCTCTGAGTTCAACTAGCTCTGAGGTCAACTAGCACAGCAGTAACGAACACAGCAGTAACTAACTCAGCGAGCCGAGCTGGAGTAGGGCAGCAGCGCCATCTCGCGGGCGTTCTTCACGCCGAGGGCGATGAGACGCTGTTCCTGGGCAGTAACACCTGTCACCCGGCGAGCGCGGATCTTGCCGCGGTCGGAGATGAACTTGCGCAGGAGCGCGGTGTCCTTGTAGTCGATGTTCTCGACCTTCGCCGCCTTGAGCGGGTTGGCCTTCTT
>DATCQG010000377.1:0-3400 GCA_036569625.1 Dermatophilaceae bacterium
GCGAGCGCACTGAAACGCCTGCTCGACAGAGGCGCGCCGTACGGCACCTGCAGGGATCACCAAACCTTGAGGTTGCAGCGGTAAGGCACCGGATCGCGGCCCTATGCGGCACCCGGCTGTGTCATTTGACGATCCCTGACCGCACACGGACGCCAGCCCACCCCAGCATTTTCGGATGTTGCGCGAGGCTTGACTGGCCGGTGCGGTCGGCTCAGTCCCTATCGACGAGGGTTAGTTGGCGACGGTGATGCTCGAAGTGCTGGGTCGGGTAGTGATAGACGTCGGCCAACGTCATGTACGCCTTGAAGTATGGATCCCAGGAGGTCGGGTAGTGCATCCCTCGTGACAGCTCGAAATCCGTTTCTCGGTCCAGGTGGCGCACCAGGTTGCCGACAACTCGGTCGAACCGCTTGCCCATCCCCGCGTACCCGAGCAGCCTTGGCCCGGCTACCGATCCGAAGTAGTTGATGGCGTGGAACGGCCCGGTTGAGGCTTCGAGCGCGCCCGCGAATATTCGGCTGAAGCCGTCGGGCAGTCGGCTGAAGATCCGTACGAGAACCAGCAGCCTGACGACGATGAGGTAGCCGAAGAGCATGTGGAACAGCAGTTGCCCGTTGGTCCATTTCGTACCGTTGGAGGGTTGGCTTAACTCGGCCACGGTGGCCGAGTCCAGCAGATCGTGAAACGTCTGCCTTGCTTGCTTCATCTCCTCGCGGACGACTTGTCGATCCACTTCATGACCTCGATTCCTAAATCGGCGTATCCCGAGAGCATCTAGCGCTTGGGCGTTCTGCGGCAACTGGGCGGTACGGCTGGGGCTTTCGGCTACGAGCGAATCGCGGCAAAGTCGGACGTTGGCGCCCGGTGGGAGGAGCTTGTGGCGTGATTGAAATGACGGCCACACCAACCCTGAGCCCGCCGATAGCATGAATGCGTGGCTCACATCACCGGACATGTCCGCATCGCAGCGCCGCCGGAGCAGGTCTTCGACACTGTCGCCGACTCGCGCAACGAGCCCTCGTTCAACCCCGCCATGACTGACGTCGAGCTGCTAACACCGGCTCCCATCGGGCTGGGCACACGATTCCTTGCACACATGGCGAAGGCAGACATGGAGATGGTCATTGAGCTCACCGAGTTCGAACGGCCGCACCGGCTGGGCTCTCTCACCACAAGCTCGACGATGGAGACCTCCGGGGCGCTGACCCTCACCGCCGAGGGTGACGAAACTGTCATGGGCTGGGACTGGCAGGTGCGCCCGAAGGGGTGGTTCCGGTTGTTTGGGCCGCTGGTCGGGCCTCTCGGTGGCCGCATGGAGCGCAGGATCTGGACTGGGCTGAAGCACAAGCTCGAAAACGACGGCGACGCTCGCACCTCCTGACCTGGCACAACCGTCCTCAACCCATGACCTAGACGGTATGTAGGTGCCCGCGTCTTGCGGGCCGGGGCCTCGCTCACACAGTCTCGTGGGTTACCGAGCAGAGCCCTGCTTGGCAGTGCCTACATGTGTGGGAGGCCCCGGTGTTTACCGAGCGTACGAGTGTTGGTCTGGATGTGCACGCACGATCTGTGGTCGCGGCGGCGGTCGATGGCGTCACTGGTGAGGTGTTCCGGGCGCGGTTGACGCCCGGCAACGACGAGGTCATCGGGTGGGTGCGGTCCCTGCCTGGGCCGTCGGCGGTGGTCTATGAGGCGGGTCCGACGGGCTTCGGGCTGGCCCGGGCGTTTACGACGGCAGGGATCAGGTGTGAGATTGTGGCGCCCTCGAAGATCCAGCGTCCCTCCGGTGACCGGGTCAAGACCGACGCCCGGGATGCAATGCATCTGGCCAAGTTGCTGCGCCTGGACGAGATCGTCGCGGTGACCGTGCCGTCGATCGAGCAGGAAGCGGCGCGCGACCTGGTCCGTGCCCGGGAGGATGTCCGTGGTGATCTGATGCGGGCCCGGCACAGGGTGTCGAAGCTGTTGCTGCGTCAGGGAATCGTCTACTACGGCGGCCACGCGTGGACCGGTACCCACTTGGTGTGGTTGCGCAAGCAGCACTTCGACGTGCCGGGGCTACAGCTCGCGTTCGACGCCGAGCACGAAGCCGTCTTGCAGGCCGAAGCCCGCCGGAACCGGCTCGATAAGGCGATCGAGGTGATGGCCGCGGACAGCGAGTTCACCCCGGTGGTCCACCGCCTGGGCTGTCTGCGCGGAATCTCGACGCTGACCGCGTTCGGGTTGGCTGTCGAGGTCGGGGACTGGGACCGGCTGACCGGATCCTGCATCGGGGCGTACCTGGGGTTGGTGCCCACCGAGTCATCTTCAGGCCAGTCCCGCTCCCAGGGGTCGATCACCAAGACCGGGAACACCCACGCCCGCCGGCTGCTGGTCGAAGCTGCGTGGCACCACCGCAAGCCCTACCGCACCCCCGGCGTCACCATGGCGGCCAGGTGGGAGCTGGCACCCGCGGCGGCCCGAGCCCGTGGACACGCCGGCAACCAGCGCCTGCACCAGCGGTGGCTGCACTTCACCGACCGCAAGAAGAGACCGGTCGTGGCCAACGTCGCGATCGCCCGCGAGCTCGCCGGCTGGTGCTGGTCCCTGGCAGTCATGAACGACTAAGCCGGGGCCCCCCAAGCAGCCGGACCAGGAAGAGGAGGAGGCGGCCGCGCGAGGAGCGACCTGCGACGCGACTATGAGCAGCAACGGGATTCACCCCTCGAAGCCACGCTCGATATTGCTAGACCAGCAGAAGCGCTCCAGCCGAACAGCCCGTCCTGCGGTACCCAACCCGCGAATATCAGTCTGACCGCGCCGTCGCGTATCGACACGCACGCTGACTCGTCAACCCTGGTCCGGCCACAAGAAGCGGCGCCCGCGAAGCCATCCGGGCGCCGCTTCGTCGTGCCCCTTGACAAGACCTACCTACATATCAGTCGCCGTTGTTCGAATCGTTCCCTCTCACAAGATGCGTTCCGCGCATACCGGCCGGAAGTGGGAGAACGGTCGCAACAGACAGCGTGAGGCGGCCAGCAGCCAGGCGCCGAGCCAGATGTGACGACAGCGGAGGACAACGCCAGACGGTTGCCTGCTAAGGCAGGTTGAAGCTGGTGGTGGAGTCGTTTGTGCTTCCCGCAGCACAGTGTTGGCCTGCGCTCGCGCAGCCAGAGTGTGCGCGCAGCGCGGTCGCTGACCGGGACCAGATCCCGCGATGGCTGCTCGCAGCCGTTCCTGAGGGTGCCGCGGAGGTCCAACTACTCAGCGCCCCGACCGGCTGGTCGTTTCCGTTACGGGATCCGCTTTCGGTGACCATAGCTTCGGCGGCCGAAGGCAGTCTCTGATCACCGGTTGTCGTTCGGCTTGTGGGAGGGTCTATGCCGCCCGGAACGCCGATTCGGCGCCCTCGCGTTGGCTC
>DATCQG010000378.1:0-4711 GCA_036569625.1 Dermatophilaceae bacterium
CGTTCGCGCCACTCCTTCAGATGTGGGCGTTCCGCGCCGAGGGTGGTGTCCGGGCCGTGGCCCGGGTAGATCCACGTGTCATCTGCGAAGCTCCCGAAGATCCGTTCCTCAAGGTCGTTCATCAAGGATGTGAAGTCTTCCTCACTGGTTGTCTTCCCGGGCCCGCCGGGGAACAGCGAGTCACCGGTCCAGATGTGGGTGCGCCCGTGCGGCTCGTTGTAGACCAAGGCCACCGAACCCGGTGTGTGTCCACGCAACTGGATGACGCCCAGGGCGACGTCACCGAATGTGACGGCGTCACCGTGCACGAGACGACGATCGGGCACGACGGGCAATGCGTCCGCATCTGCGTCGCCTGCCGCCGTCATAGCCTGGGTCGATTCCGTTATCTGCTCCAGGGCGCGGTGGTGGTCCCAGTGCTGGTGGGTCGTCACGATGATGTCCAGGCCGCCAGTGCCCTCGTCGAGCAGCGACAAGATGCGTGCGGGATCATCGGCGGCGTCGATGAGGAGCTGACTGCCGGTGCGCCGGCAGGTCAGAAGATAGACGTTGTTCGCCATCGCCCCGACGCTCGCCTTGCGGATCGTGATCAGCTCTAGCTCGCGCAGGTCGCTGGTACCGCCAGCGGACACCTCGCCGGAATACCTCATGGATCACGTCCCGTCAATAGTCGCAATAGTCAGGATGGACCATTGTTCAGCCTACATCGCTTGTTCTACGGTTGGCATGTTCAAGTGCGGGTAACAGTAGGTTCAAGATTGTGTATTGAAGTCTCAGGATCTGGTATTGGTCTTCTCACCGGTAGGTGAACGTCCTGTTCTTGGTCTGAGCCTCGCACGCGGCTGCGGATAGGGGAGCAGAGGGCATGACAGCTGTAGTTTTGCAAGGGGTTTCAACGACTCTGAACCCGACTGAGGCGCCGCAGCACGTCGACACGGTGCGCGCGCTGTGTCACGACCTGCGTCAGCCTCTTGCAGTCATCCTGTTGCTTGCGGGTGCCAGCAGCGGTGAAGTTCAACGTCGGTTGGACGGGATCCTCGACCAGGCCCAATGGCTGTCCGACATGGTTGAGGGGGTCATCGGTGGCGCCGCAGATGACACACCCGAAAGGGTCGACGTCGTCGACGTGGCACGGCGCTGTGTTCTGCGCGCTCAGCAGACCGCAGAATGTCAGGTCGAGTTCATCGCCACTGGCCGGGCCATGACGGTTGCCGCACCTGTGGCGCTCGGTCGCGCGATCTGCTGCGCCATGGACAACGCGGTTCGGGCCGCCGGCGAGGGCGGGTCCGTTGCTGTCGACGTCACGGCGAGCGCCCATGGGATCCTGATTCGGATCATCGATGACGGTCCGGGGCTCGGGAACGTGCCCACGCACAACTCCCTCGGTCTGACAATCACGCGAGCTCTTGTCTCCAGCTGCGGTGGTGGGTTCGAGCTCCAGCCGGGCACCACCGGCGGCATGGTCGCGCAGATCATCCTTCCCGCTATGAGCTCGGAGGCTATGGCGTCATGAGGCTCATCCTCTGCGACGACCACAGGATGTTGCTCGATGCGCTGAGCTTGGCTCTGAACAGCAGCGGTCACACGGTCGTGGCAACGGCGATTGATCCTGACGAGGCGGTGGATGCTGCCCGCCAGCATCAGCCGGATGTATGTCTTCTCGACATAAACTTTCCCCACTCCAACGGGCTCGCCGCCATCGGCCGGATCCACGAGGTGAGTCCCGCTACCAAGGTGGTCATTCTCTCGGGTTCGAGCGGGAGAAACCTCGTCGCGGACGCCATAGCTGAAGGCGCCCAGGGCTTCGTCGGCAAGGAGAAGCCTGTCGGTGTCATCGTCGCCGCCATGGAGATGGCAGTTCAGGGGCAGTTAGCAGTCGATCTGCTCCTGCTGCAGGAAGTCCTCAGGCCTACCCGGAACGATGACCCGCTGTGGATGCTGAAGTTCCTGACCGAGCGCGAGTGGGAGGTGATGCGCTGCATCATGGACGGGCTGAGCACCGAACAGATCGCCGGCCAGCTTCGCGTACAGCGCAGTACCGCCCGCACCCACGTGCAGAACCTGCTCACCAAGCTTGGCGTGCATTCGCGGTTACAGGCAGCCGCGCTCATGGCTGCACACGCCTCCGAGGACACCTGGCCCGTGCACATGCGCTGACGGGTCAGTCGCCCCTTGGCTCGATCTTCTCGTCTACTTGACGTAGGAGCTGCTCGTTCCTCTGAAGGCTCCACATCGGGGCCGTTCGGTCGACGCTATGACCATGCTGCAGAAACGCATCCGTGTTGCGGTGATCGACGACCATCGGGTTTTTGCCGAGGCTCTGGCTGGTCGACTCTCCGATGAACCCGACATCGAGGTTGTCGGAATCGCTCCTGCGGCTGCAGAGGCCTTCGAGCTGTTCTTGCATCACGAGATTGACGTTGTCTTACTAGATCTCGACCTCGCTGGTGAGGATGGGCTTGCGGTCGGCCGCCAGCTGCGTGATCAGTGGCCTGATCTGGGGATCGTGGTTGTCACTGCTTCGGCGGACGACTCCCGGGCCGTAGAGGCAGTACAGATGGGAGTCCGGGGCTGGGTGGGCAAACAGAATCGGATCGAGTCACTGCTCACTGCCGTGCGAGGGGCGGCCCGTGGCGAGATCCACCTACCGGCGGCAATCCTGACGCGTGTCCTGGTCTCACTCTCGGAGCGAAGCAGGTCGTTCGCACCCGACGCCGAAGCCATCGCGATCCTTACGGCACGTGAGCTCGAAGTACTTCGGGGCCTTACGGAAGGGCTGTCCCGCAACCAGATCGGGACACTCCTGGATGTCTCGCCGAACACCGTCCGAACCCACATCCAAAGCATCCTTCACAAGCTCAACGTCCACTCTGCTCTCGCTGCTGCGGCATTCGCGCGAAGGGCCGGAGTCGTGGGCCTGCGGGACGGCGAGCTGAGTCCCCCAGTGACGTAGAGGCTCATCCCCAGGCAGGTAGCCCGGGCAGGGGAGCCGCACTGGAGATCCCGTGTCCCTCTCCCCGTGCCAGCCAGAACAGCAGCGCGGCGTTGCTCCCCCCGATCTCCTGGGCGCCGTCACCGAGCGACCAGGTGTCGCCATCGCTGCTGCGCAGGGTGATCGAAGGCACCTTGGTTCCGGCCCCGAAGCGCTCGACAGCGATGGTGATGGCACGTTTGACGAACCCGGGGTCGGCATCCGCGAACGTGTAGCCGGCGTCCAGGTCGACGTGATGAAACACGACCTCAAGCAGCCGAAGCGTCGGCAACTGAGCCCCGCGCACCACGCGACCGCCACGCATCTCGACCTCGGCCTTCTCCGGAGCGCCCGCGAGACCTTCTGCCGCGGAGGCAAATCGTGCGGCAGATTCCTTGAGGTCGGCCAGGATCTCCTGGGCACCGCGACTCGCACCGGCAATGATGTCAGCGTCCCGTGACTCGGGCGAGTCGTACATCGCTCGAGGCGTGCCAGTGACCGCCCAGCTGACCAGGTTGCCCAACGCGTCCGCATTCCGGGCGATGTGGGAGAGAACGTGGGCACGGGTCCAGCCCTCGCAAAGGCTTGCCACCCGGATCGTCTCGTGGTCCAGGGCCGTCGCTGTGCTGATCAGCAGGCTGGTCTCGTGAGCCAGCAAGGCCAGGTTGTCAGACACGTGCGAGGAGCTGTTCATCAGCTCTGGTCCTTTCCTGAGGGAGGGTCTTGCGAACGGGCACTGTCGGCCTCGTGAAGTGCCAGTGCGGCGCGGATCAGTGCCAGGTGCGAGAACGCCTGCGGAAAGTTTCCGGCCATCCGTGCCGTTACGGGGTCGTACTCCTCGGACAAGAGCCCGACGTCGTTGGCCAGCGCCACAAGTCGGCGCATGAGTGCATGTGCTTCCTCGAGGCGTCCAGCACCAGCGTAGGCAGCCACCAGCCAGAAGGAACAGGCCAGGAACGGATGCTCGTCACCGGGCAAGCCGTCGACGCCGGACTGCGTTCGATAGCGCATCACCAGGCCGTCGCGCAGGAGGTCCTGCTCGATCGCCCGGACCGTGCCCAGGAATCGCGGGTCGTCTCCAGCGATGAACCCCACGGTGGGCAGGACCAGCAGCGAGGCGTCCACCTCGGTGGTCTCATAGTGCTGGGTGAAGCACCCTCTCTGCACGTCGTATCCGCGGTCCATCACCTCCGCATGCACTGCCGCACGCAGTGCGCGCCATCTCTCGACAGGGCCTTTGAGACCGTGTCGTTCGACAGCGTTGATGGCCCGGTCCAATGCCACCCAGACCATCACGCGGGAATGGGTGAAGTGGCGCAGCGGTCCCCGGATCTCCCACAGGCCGTTGTCCGGCTCGTCCCAGTGGTTGGCCAGGTTCGTGACGAGAGCGCGCTGGAGCGACCACGACTGGGGGGTGTCCTCAAGGCCTTGCTCCCGGGCCAGATCGAGGGCAGCCATGATCTCTCCCATGACGTCCGTCTGGCGTTGGTCGACGGCGGCGTTACCGATCCGGACCGGACGTGACCCGGCATACCCATCAAGGTGGCTCAGCTCCCTCTCGGGCAGGTCGCGCCCGCCGTCCACGGCATACATGATCTGCATGTCCTCGGGGTCGCCGGCAACGGCGCGCAGCAGCCAGTTGCGCCAGAGGACGGTCTCCTCGTGGTAGCCGGATCGAAGCAGCGCCTCGAGGGTCAGCGACGCGTCGCGCAGCCAGCAGAAGCGGTAGTCCCAGTTGCG
>DATCQG010000379.1:0-1853 GCA_036569625.1 Dermatophilaceae bacterium
CTGGAGAGCGCAACCCGGCTCAGCACCGAGCTGGTCCGCGTCATGAAGCTGTTCCAGTCCATGCGCCAGCACGCCCCCAAGCTCCACCCGGGTGTGGAGCCCGCGTCATACCCGATCCTGTTCAACCTCGTCGAGGAGCCGCGGCGCGTCTCGCTGCTGGCCGACTGCATCCACTCGGATGTCTCCACGGTGAGCCGCCAGGTGACGATGCTCGCGTCCCACGGGCTGCTGGAGAAGGTGGCCGACCCCCTGGACGGTCGGGCCTCCATGGTCTCGCTCAGCGCCGAGGGCAAGGACCTCGTGGAGCGCCTCAAGGCCGGACGCGGCGAGTGGTTCAGGCAGATGCTGCAGGACTGGGAGCCGGCCGAGGCCGAGGCCTTCAACGAGCAGCTTGCCCGGTTTGCCACGTCTTTCGAGGCCTCAAGGGGCCAGATCCCGTCCATCGCCTTCCCGCCGGTGACGCCTGTCACGCCCTCCGGTGAAGCCATACCCGTTACCACCCACAAGGAGAACTAATGGCCACCGCTGCCACGATGCCGGCGCCCGCCACCCAGGGGCCGCTCTCGCACAAGCAGATCCTGACCATCCTCGCCGGCCTGATGATGGGGATGTTCCTGGCCGCACTCGACCAGACCATCGTCTCCTCGGCCATGCGCGTCATCGCCGACGACCTCCACGACCTCTCCGGCCAGGCCTGGGTCGTCACGGCCTACCTGATCACCTCGACGATCGTGACGCCGCTCTACGGCAAGCTCTCCGACATCTACGGACGCAAGCGCTTCTTCACCGCTGCCATCTCGATCTTCATCGTCGGCTCGATCTTGTGCACGTTCGCCACGTCGATGCCGATGCTGGCGGGGTTCCGGGCTGTCCAGGGGCTGGGCGCCGGTGGCCTCTTCTCCCTCGCACTGGCCATCATCGGCGACATCGTGCCGCCACGAGAGCGCGCCAAGTACCAGGGCTACTTCCTCGCGGTCTTTGGCACCTCCAGCGTTTTGGGCCCGGTCGTCGGCGGCTTCTTTGCCGGTCAGGCCACGATCCTGGGCATCACCGGTTGGCGCTGGGTCTTCCTGGTCAACATCCCCATCGGCCTTGCGGCGCTCTTCGTGGTTGACCGCACGCTGCACCTGCGTCACACCCGACTAGACCACCGCATCGACTTCGGCGGCGCTGCCGCGCTGACCGTTGGGCTCGTTCCGTTGCTGCTGGTCGCCGAGCAGGGTCGCGAGTGGGGATGGGGCTCCGGTCGGTCGCTTTCCTGCTACGGCGTGGGTCTGGTCGGCCTGGTCGCGTTCTTCCTGGTCGAGCGCGCGATGGGCGCCGAGGCGCTGCTCCCGATCAGTCTGTTCAGGAACAAGACCGTCGGCGTCGCATCCATCGCCTCGGTGGTCCTGGGCATGGGTATGTTCGGTGGGCTGGCCTCGCTGCCGCTCTACCTGCAGATCGTCAAGGGCGCGACGCCGACCATGGCCGGTTTGATGTTGCTCCCGATGACCTTGGGCATGATGAGTGGCTCGATCATCTCGGGCCAGATGATCTCCAGGACGGGCCGCTACCGGCATTTCCCGATCATCGGCTGCGGCCTGCTCGTCGCCTCACTCTTCGGGTTCCACTATGTCGGAGCCGACACTGCGCTCTGGCGGACGATGATCGTCATGCTGTTCTTCGGCCTTGGGCTCGGGTTCAACATGCAGCCACTCACCCTGGCCGTGCAGAACGCCGTCTCCCCGCGCGACATCGGCGTGGCCACCTCGTCGGCGACCTTCACCCGTCAGATCGGCGGCACCCTCGGAGTCGCCGTCTTCCTGTCCATCCTGTTCTCGGTCGTGCCGGACCGGATCCAGACTGCGTTC
>DATCQG010000380.1:0-2435 GCA_036569625.1 Dermatophilaceae bacterium
GCGCCGAGCCGAAGCCCTCATCGAGATCTGCCGCCGAGCCGCCGCAGCCGGCCGATCCGCCCCCAATGGCACCAAAGCCACCCTGATCGTCCTGATCAACAACGAGCACCTCACCAGCCGCGTCCAAGGCTACGGGCGCGCCCTGGACGGGACCGTGGTCTCCCCAGAGACCGTCCGCAAGATGGGCTGCGACGCCTCGATCATCCCCGTAGTCCTGGGCAGCAAAGGCCAACCCCTGGACGTCGGGCGCCTCAAACGCCTGGTCACCCAATCCATCCAAGCCGCCCTCTGGATCCGGGACAAAGGCTGCACCTTCCCCGGCTGCGGGCGACCACCACAATGGTGCGACGCCCACCACGTCATCCACTGGGTCGACGGCGGCCCCACCTGCATACTCAACCTCGCCCTCCTGTGCGCCCACCACCCTCCCCCTCGCTTCGCTGGGGGGACCCCCACCTACGTCCACCAACACGACCTGACCGCCACAGTCACCGCCTTCGGCGTCATCTGGCAAACATGAACGCCCCCAAACCACAGGAGAACTCTGCCCATCGCCGACAGGACAACGGCGTCGATGCACGTGTTCAACTGTCGGAGGCAAGTTCCTGCTGACCTCGAGCTCGACAGACCTATCTGCGGGCGCTGTTACTTCGCTTTTCGCAGCCAGGCCTGACCGGTCTCTCTCTCGGCGCTGATGGCGGACTCGATCGCCGGTGCCGCGGCCTTCTCGATCCTGCCGCCGATCAGCAGGATCCTGGCCTTGAGGTCAGCGTCGACGGACTCGAGCGAGCCCCGGCCTGCAGGTGCCAGGGAGAGGATTCCGACCAGGTCCAACGGCGCGCCGCCGAGGTCGACGGTGATCGTGCCCTGGCGGCTCCCATCCGGGCTGGGCGGGCCCCAGTCCTGGGTCTCGGTGACGGCCAGGGTGGCGCCGACCATGCTCTTGACGAAGTCCGGGAAGCCATCCGTCGGCATGTCCCGGTTGCTGACGATGAGGGTCCGATCGCCTTGCGGGCTGACGGAGACCGAGTGGCTCAGGGCGCCGGTGGCGATGCACTTGAGGTTCTGGAACTCCGTGTCGGCGAGCATGGCGAAGACTTGGTGCGGGGTGGCCGTGTAGTCGAATGTGGCGCTGATCTTCATCGCCGTAATCTACCGGGCGGGCAGGGATCAGCGCGGAGGCAGCCGTGTGGGCCGAGCCGGGTCAACCGCTCCGGAGTGCTCCGGGAATGCCTGCGCAAGGCGCCTCATCTCGCGTCGCAGCCGGCTTCGTGCGCGACCGACGCAGCCCGTGGCGAGGTCGACCCTGGCTTGGACAACAGGCACCTGGGTACGTCGTCGCTCAGCCTCCTGGGCACTGGCCGGGCCCCACGGCTCGACGACGCGGGTCCCGTCCAGGAACAGGCCGGCTTCGTGGACGCGCAGCTCGGCGCGGCGTCCGAGCTCGTGCCCCTCAGCGAGGTCGGTCGCATAACCCTGCAGCGCTGCGCCAGCCTCGTCCAGATCGTCGGCGGCGGCCTTCAGAGCCCGAGCGGCGGCGGCCACGGCGGCCTTCCCGGACTCGGCATCCGCTCCCTTCCATCCGACCAGCTCGCAGAGGGCGTCCTCCAGCGAAAGGGCGTGTTGGCGCAACCGCGATGACTCGCGTCGCATCGACCCGCCCACCCGGGAGCAGGAGACCTGGTCGCCGTGGATGACTGCCGGGGTCATGCGATGTGGCCGCGCCCAGGGCCGGTTCGAGTTATTGACGCGACGGCGTCGAGCCCGCGCGCCGTCGCGGCCAAAGAGTCAGTCAGTGCCTGAAGCGCGTCGGCTGCAGTGTCGATGAGGGTGTCCACCGCGCGTTGGGTGGGGGCGTCGCCGGTGTCGGCGTAGTGCGCGAGGAGCTCATGGGACGCCTCCATGGCCGCCTGGCTCGACCGGGTCAGCCGTGCGGCGAGCGCCTCGAGCATGGTCGGGTCGACGCGGTCCAGGGCGGGCATGCACACAGCCTATGGCGGCTGGGCCGAGCGCCCTCTGCGTTACCCACAGCCGGCTCCGCACCACGGGTTCCGCCACCCTCCCGCCCGTGTCGAGTGCTCAGGGATAGGCTCGCATAAGGGTGCACAACGGCGTGCATCACGCCATACCCTCCTAAGGATTTCAGACATGTCTGAGTCGCTTGAACAGGCCCGTTCCCAGGTCATCCACTCCGCTGCGGAACTGGCCGACAGGTCCGGGGGCGAGCGTCTCGAGCCGTTCTTGCGCCGCTACTACCGGCACGTCGCCACCGAGGACCTCCTGACCCGCGGCCCCGAGGACATCCTGGGAGCGGCCCTGTCCCACAAGGTGATTGCCGCTGACCGCCCGGTCGGCACAGCCAACGTGCGCGTCTTCACCCCGACCAGCGAGGAGCAGGGCTGGTCGTGTGGTCAGACGGTCATCGAGATCGTCAC
>DATCQG010000381.1:0-12856 GCA_036569625.1 Dermatophilaceae bacterium
GTGCCGTTGATTCGCACCTCGAGGTTGACGTCGAGGCCGAACAAGTTCTTGCCAGAACCCCTCAGATAGGGCAGTGGCTGCGGATCCTGTTGGGGGAGTGGAACTTTCGCCGTAGCCAGCGCGTCCATCGGAACGACCCAGGCCCCGAGGCTCGAGCCGAAGGACTTGCCCAGGAAGGGACCCAGCGGGACGTACTCCCATGCCTGGATGTCGCGGGCGCTCCAGTCGTTGAACAGGGCCACGCCGAAAAGGTGGTCGTCGGCATCGTCGATGCCGACGGGGCGCCCGAGCTGGGTGCTGCCGCCGACGATGAAGGCGAGCTCCGCCTCGATGTCGAGCTTGGCTGTTGGGCCGAATCTGGGCTCAGTTTCGAGCGGCGACTTGCGCTGACCCATCGGTCGGACGATGTCGGTGCCGCTCACAATGACCGTGCCGGAGCGGCCGTGATAGCCGATCGGGAGGTGCTTCCAGCTCGGGGTCAGCGGATCCCCATCAGGCCTGAAGATCTTGCCGATGTTGATGGCGTGGTTCTCGCTGGCGTAGAAGTCGACGTAGTCGGCCACCTCGATGGGCAGGTGGAGGGTGACCTCTGCGAGCGGGATCAGATAGGGCTCGATCCCGTCCCGGTGGGCCGGGTTGGACAACACGTCGGTGAGCCAGGCGCGGGCCGCCTTCCACGCCGGCCGGCCAAGTGACAGGAAGTGGTTCAGGCTCGGCTGCGCCCAGCAGACGCCCGACTCCATGCCGACGAACTCGGCCGCCGCCCCTGCGTCGAGGACCAGGTCGCCGATGCGGACGCCGACCCGCCTCAGGTCCGGGTCCGTGGTGGAGAAGATGCCGTAGGGCAGTGTGGCCAGCCCGAACGGGTGGTCGGCCGGGATGTCGAGCCAGGTCGCCGTCATACAGCCGTCTCCTTGATCAGGCCGAGCGCCGCAAGATCGCCGATCGGGTCCCTGACCTCGCAACAGCCGTATGCCGTGAAGAACGCACGTACGACGCTCGCGTCGGCTTGGCTCATTCGAGTGATGATGTCCAGGATCGGCGCCGGATCACGTTGGGAGAGAAGGGAACCCATCTCGGGGACCTCGGCTCCGTGTGCCAGCGCCCATCGGGTGGCGGCAATGACGTTGAGGAACCCGAACTGGTCCTCGCCCTCGTCGGTGGTGTGGCTGATCGCGTGGTGAAGGCCGCCGGTCAGCTTGAAGGCGAGGTCGTGGTCGATGCAGGAGCGGATGAACGTCGCCAGCTCGGTCGGCGCGGGGACCGGGTTGTCAGGTGTTGATCCCGTCCGGAACTTGGCCCGGAGCCGATGGCGGTCGTCGGTGCGTTCCCGGAGGTCGGACAAGGCACGTTCCTGCTCGCTCCCGCGGGGCACCTCGATCGAGAGCGACGCCCCCCAGCGCAGCGCTCGGTGCCAGTCGGGAGACCAGCCGATCTCGACACCGGTGGGAGTCACGCCCGGTTCCTCGTTGAGGCGTGACAGCGCGTCGTCGAGGTGGGTCAGGTCGGTGCCCAGCCGACCGACCAAAGCCACGTCCAGCTGTTGCTGGTGCCAAAGACCGAGAAGCTCGTCGACCGATGTTGGTGGCAGGAGCAGCGGTCCAACGAGATCCGACCACGAGGTCGACTGGTGCGCAACGTGATCGGCCAACGCCTGGGCGAGTGGGGCGAGTCCGGGCGGGAAGACCGCGGCGTCGTCGAACAGCCCCTGGAACAGTGCGCGTTCGGCGGGTCGCTCGGCCCTGTTGCCGACGGACTGCTCGGGCCTTGGCATGGCGAAAGGGTACCAAGCGGCGCGCACGACCTTGAGGTCCTTTGATGCGAGCCGCAGCCAACGGGTCTGGGAGAAGATAGGACAGGATCCGACCCACGGAAACCATTGATGCGAGGACGACCATGGCGCACTACCAGCGGATCGGCAACGTGCCCCACAAGCGGCACACGCAGCACCGCACCCCCGAGGGTGGCCTCTACTACGAGGAGCTGATGGGTGAGGAGGGCTTCACCTCCGACTCCTCGCTGCTCTATCACCGGGACCTTCCGTCTGCGATCAGCGGGGCCAGATCGTGGGACCTCGGAGACTCGCTGGCCACGACTCCCAACCACCCGCTGCTGCCGCGTCACCTCAAGCTGCACGACCTCTTCGCCGATGACACCTGGCACGGGGTCGACGCGGTGACCGGCCGGAAGCTCGTGCTCGGCAACAGTGATGTCCGGATCTCATACGTCGTGTCGGACACGCCAAGTCCGTTCTATCGCAATGGAATGGGCGATGAGTGTGTGTTCGTCGAGGGCGGCGGCGCTCGGGTCGAAACCGTCTTCGGTGCATTTGACGTTGCCAGCGGCGACTACCTCGTGGTCCCCCGGGCGACGACCCACCGCTGGATACCCACGGGTGAGGAGCCTTTGCGCGCCTACTGCATCGAGGCCAACTCGCACATCGCTCCGCCAAAGCGCTACCTGAGCAAGTACGGTCAGCTGCTCGAGCACGCTCCCTACTGCGAACGGGACCTGAGAGTGCCGCAAGGGCCCTTGTCGGTGGAGAGCTCGGGCACCACAACAGTGCCGACCGACGTCTACATCAAGCACCGGGGCGACGGACCGAACGGGATAGCGGGCACGATCTACACCTACCCGTACCACCCGCTGGATGTTGTCGGATGGGACGGATGCCTCTATCCGTATGCCTTCAACGTCAGGGACTTCGAGCCGATCACCGGTCGCGTGCACCAGCCGCCGCCGGTTCACCAGGTGTTCGAGGGCGCCAACTTCGTCATCTGCAACTTCGTGCCGCGCAAGGTCGACTATCACCCGCTGTCGATCCCGGTCCCGTACTACCACTCCAACGTGGACAGCGACGAGATCATGTTCTACGTCGCCGGTGACTACGAGGCCCGCAAGGGGTCGGGCATCGGCAAGGGCTCGGTCTCGGTGCACCCCGGGGGTCACGCCCACGGCCCGCAACCTGGAGCCTATGAGCGCTCGATCGGCGCCGAGTTCTTCGACGAGCTCGCTGTCATGGTTGACACCTTCCGCCCCCTGGAGCTGGGTGAGGCAGGGCGGGCCGTGGACGACGGAAAGTACGCGTGGTCATGGGTCGGCGGCAAAGACGGGACGACTCTGGACGGTGCCGGCTGACGGGCCGATCGCCCATCGCGGTTGACGGGCCGATCTTGCTGACTGTCCTGAGCTTTCGGCAGCGTCAAGCCTTGATCCGCTAGGCGAGAACAGGTTCCCCGACCAGCTCGATGTCGGCCTCCCGCATGGCGACGAGTGCGGCATCCGTTGTCCGGCGCGCGACTCCGGCTGTCAGGTCGAGCAGCACGGTCGTCTCGAAGCCTTCGTCTGTGGCGTCCAGTGCAGTGGCCCTGACACAGTGATCGGTGGCGATCCCCACGACGTCGACCTGCTCAACTGCCCTGTCCCGCAACCAGTCGGCGAGCGCGACGCGGTTGTCACCCTCCGTCGTGAAGCCCTCGAAGCCGCTGTACGCCGCCTCGTGCATGCCCTTCCTGAAGACTGCCTCGACGTGTTGAAAGGCAGGCTCGGCGGCTGGGTGAAAGAGTGCTCCGTCCGTACCGATCCTGCAGTGCACCGGCCAGCTGCTGACGTAGTCGGGGTGTTCGGCGAAATGCGCGCCGGGGTCGTCGTGCCAGTCGGCTGTAGCGACGATCGCGGCATACTCCTGCGCGTGGTCGAGAACGTGGGCGCTGATCCGGCGTGCGACCTCGGCGCCTCCGGCGACGGCCAGGGACCCGCCTTCGCAGAAGTCGTTCTGCACGTCGACCAGGATCAGAGCTCGAGTGAGGTTGGCAGACATGCTTCAACGCTAGCCGAGGCGGATCAGCGGAGCCCGCCCTCGTAGATCGTGGGAATGGCCGGCTCGCCCCGCGAGAGCTGAAGGGCGCGGGGCGGCAGCTCGGCGAGAGACTGCTCGTAGTGGGCCCGCGCCGCATCGAGAGCGGGGCGGGCGAGGATCTCGCCGTCACGCATCAGCGCTACCAGCAGCGATCGGTCGTTGCCATCCGTATCGGGCATCTCGCCGATCCCGATGACCTCGGCCTCGGCCACCCCGTCGGCGTCGATCCGCCGCATGGCCCACTTTCGGCCGCCCACCGAGAGCTTGCCCTTGCTCCTCTTGGCCACCGCGACCAGGTCACCCGCCGAGTCCTCGCGAGCGACGAGCTTGTAGACGAGCCCCACGGTCGGCGCGCCGGATCCGGTCACCAGCGCGGTCCCGATGCCATAGACGTCGACGGGTGCCGCGGCAAGTGCTGCGATCGAGTGCTCGTCAAGATCCGAGGTCACGACAATCCGGGTGTTCATTGCACCCAGCGCATCCAGCTGAGCCCGGACCTGACGCGTCTGGACGAGCAGGTCGCCCGAGTCGAGTCGCACGGCACCCAGGCCGACGCCGGCAATCTCGACCGCGAGGCTGACGGCGGTCGGGACGTCATAGGTGTCGACCAGCAGTGTGGTGCCGGTGCCCAGGCTCGCGACCTGGGCCTCGAACGCCTCGCGCTCATCGTCGTGCAGCAGCGTGAACGAGTGGGCGCTCGTTCCTGCCGTTGGGACTCCATAGGTGCGTCCCGCCTCGAGGTTGCTCGAGGTCGCGAAGCCGGCGATGAAGGCCGCGCGTGCGGCCGCGACCGCCGCCCATTCGTGCGTCCGGCGTGAGCCCATCTCGATGCAGGGTCGGTCACCGGCGGCGTTGGTCATGCGGGAGGCTGCCGAGGCAACCGCGGAGTCGTAGTTCAGGATCGACAGGAGCACGGTCTCCAGGAGAACCGACTGGGCGAAGGTGCCTTCGACCACCAGTAGCGGCGACCCTGGGAAGAAGCAGTCGCCCTCGGCATACCCCCAGATGTCGCCTGTAAAGCGGTAGGTGGAGAGGAAGTCCAGGGTCCGCGAGTCCACTACGTCAGCCGCGCGGAGCCGTTCGATCTCCGCAGCGCCGAACCGGAAGTCGCGGACCGCGTCGAGCAGGCGCCCGGTGCCTGCAACCACGCCATAGCGGCGGCCCTCAGGGAGCCGACGGGGGAAGACCTCGAACACGCAGTGTCGCCCCGCCGCGCCGCTGTGAAGCGCGGCCTGGAGCATCGTGAGCTCGTAGTGGTCGGTCAGCAGCGCGGTACTTGTCACGGCCAGCAGCCTATTCTGGTGCCGTGTCCATCGCCCCTGCCGAGCTCGCCCGCACCGAGATCACCGAGGACACCGCATTGGATCGGCCCTGGATCACGTTGGTGTGGAACGACCCGGTCAACCTTATGTCCTACGTGACCTACGTGTTCCAGACGTACTTCGGTTACTCGCGGGAGAAGGCCGAGAAGCTCATGCTCGACGTGCACCAGAAGGGCCGTGCCGTGGTGTCGAACGGGTCGCGAGAGGCGATGGAGCGAGACACCGAGGCGATGCAGGGCTACGGGCTGTGGGCCACCTTTCAGAGGGACGACTAAGTGGCAAAAGCTTTCAAGCGCAAGGGTGACCGATTCGTTGCTGAGCTCGATGAGGTTGAGCGCGAGGTCGTCGTCTCGCTCCTGGAGCAGACTCGTGAGTTTCTCGAGCCCGTGCATCGGGAGCCCACCGGAGACGCCTTCGACGACCTCGTGGCCACCCTCGGAGTGAGCCAGCCGGGCGACTCGGGCCTTGACGACCCGCAGGTGCCTCGAGATCCCGCGCTGGAACGACTGCTGCCCAGCGCCCATCGTGGCGACCCGGCGATGGCTGCGGAGTTCCGCCGACTGACCGAGCAGGGTCTGCGTGAACGCAAGACGGCCAACCTCGCTACGGCGATCGTCGCGCTGCGGGCCGCTGACGGCGACATGGTCAGGATGAACCTCGAGCAGGCGCAGGCCACGGTGGTGGCGCTGACCGACGTGCGGCTGCTGCTCGGCGAGCGTCTGGGGCTGCGGACCGATGAGGATGCCGAAGAGCTCCAGGATCGGCTCGAGGCGGCTTCGGAGGACGACCCCGAGCTCTTCCTCGCGGCGTACTACGACTTCATGACGTGGCTGCAGGAGTCCCTGACGCAGGCCCTCATGGCCTGAGGTCGGACAGCGCGAAGGATCTGGGCTGTCTGGACGGCCCAGATCCTTCACCTTGCTGGGCATGGCCTTCGTTCATCCACATGGGTCGCGTCCGATCACGGCGATCCACACCCAATCCGCCCGGTCTGGCCCGGTGAGCGCGTCTTGGACATGGTGAGCGCATGCGTAGAGCGTTGAGCACCCACGGGCAGGCGAGACTGAGCGGGGTCGAGGCGTTGGCCGAGGCCCAGCTCGGTCTTCTGACCCGTGCACAGTGCCTTGGCCTTGGTATGACAGCGAGCGCGCTCAAGTGGATGGTGCACGCCGGTCGCTGGCAGATGGTGCACCCCGGCGTGTACGCGACGCACGTCGGCCCGCTCGACTGGCGCGCCCGCGTCAGTGCGGCGGTGTTGTACTGCGGTGACGGGGCAGTGGCCTCGCACAGCACGGCGGCCCGGCTGCACGGCCTGGTCGAACAGGACCCAGACGGCATCGAGGTGTTGATCCCGTCCAGCCGCCGCGTCACGCGACCGAGCCAGGTCCGGTTGGCAACCTGTGCCGACATCTCCCGGCGGACAGCGCCTTCCGGGTGGCCCACGCGCACCACGGTCGAGGACACCGTGCTGGACATGGCCGAGCACGGCGATGCCGACAACGCCATCGCCTGGGTGAGCAAGGCATGTCAGCGTCGTCGAACGACCCCGGCACGACTGGCAGATGCTCTGGACAAGCGCGCGCGTCACCGCTGGCGCGAGCTGCTGGTCGACGCCCTAAGCGACGTGGCGGCCGGGGTCGAGAGCGTGCTGGAGTATCGCTACGTCAGGAGCGTTGAGCGACCGCACGGGCTGCCCGAGGCTCGACGCCAACAGGTGGCCATCCTGGGAGGTCGTCGCCGTCGCACCGACAACGAGTACAAGCCGTTCGGAGTCGTCGTCGAGCTGGACGGTCGACTGGGGCACGAGGGCGAAGGAGTCTTTCGTGACCGCACCCGCGACAACAGTGCGACGGTCAGCGGCAAGGCCTCACTCCGGTTCGGCTGGGCCGACGTCGACGTCCAGCCATGCGAAGTGGCCCAGGACGTGGCTTTGCTGTTGTGGTCCCGCGGTTGGCGCGGTCAGCTCAGGCGCTGTGGGGCTCTTTGTCGGGTGTCGACGCGGACAACCTGAAGGATCGTGGCTGCCCTGACGACCACGATCCTCCACCGTGACGTCAGGAACGGCGCCCGGACCCAAGATCAACGGGCCACACGGTTAGGCTCGAAACCGTGGCGGACGCACCGATCGGGATCTTCGACAGCAGCTTCGGCGGGCTGACCGTTGCCAGGGCCGTCCTTGACCAGCTGCCCCACGAGGCCGTGATCTACCTGGGCGACACCGCTCGGGCGCCCTACGGTCCGCGTCCCATCGCCGAGGTCCGCAAGTACTCCCTCGAATGCCTCGACCGTCTCGTGGACCGTGGGGTCAAGGCCCTGGTGATCGCCTGCAACTCGGCCTCGGCCGCAGTGCTCCATGATGCTCGCGAGCGCTATGCCGTCCCGGTGGTCGAGGTCATCCGTCCTGCGGTGCGCCGGGCCGTCGCAGCCACCCGCAACAACAAGGTCGGGGTCATCTCGACGCAGGCCACGCATCAGAGCCAGGCCTACGTCGACTCGTTCGCGGCCGCCCCCCAGATCACGGTGATGAGCCGGCCCTGCCCGCGGTTCGTCGAGTTCGTCGAGTCCGGTGTCACCTCTGGGGAGGAGCTGCTTGCCGTCGCCCACTCCTATCTCGATCCCGTGGCGGCCCATGGGGTTGACACGCTCATTCTCGGTTGCACGCACTACCCGCTGCTGACCGGAGTCATCTCCTATGTGATGGGTGAGAACGTCACCCTGGTGTCCTCGGCCGAGGAGACGGCCAAGGACGTATTCCGCGTGCTCGCCGACGCTGGAAAGCTGCGACCCGACGACCTGCCGGCGCCTGAGCACGAGTTCCACACGACCGGGGACCCGCTGGAGTTCGAGCGCCTTGCCCGCCGGTTCCTCGGCCCTGAGGTCCTGCGCGCAAGCGCCGAGCCGGTGGTGGCCGCGGGGGCGCGATGAGGCTGACGATTGTCGGGTGTGCCGGCTCTTTCGCGGGTCCGCGCTCGCCCGCATCCTGCTATCTGGTCCAGGCCGAGCACGAAGGCCGCAGCTGGAGTCTCGTTCTCGACCTCGGCAACGGCGCTCTGGGCGCGCTCCAGCGCCATGTCGACCCGATGGCCATCGACGCCGTGATGCTGAGCCATCTGCACTCCGACCACTGCCTCGACCTGTGCGGCCTCTACGTCATGCAGAAGTTCTGGCCCGATCCTGTCTCCCACACGAGGATCCCTGTTTATGGCCCCATGCGTACGGGCGACCGCATGGCACGCGCCTACGACCTGACACCGCCGGACGCCATGGACAGTGAGTTCGACTTCCGTGAGCTTTCCGATGGCGCACCCGTCCGGATCGGGCCGTTCACCGTCACGCCTCATCTGGTCAACCACCCGGTGGAGGCCTACGGCTTCCGGGTCGAGGCGGACGGCAAGGTGCTGGCCTACACCGGTGACACGGACACCTGTGACGCCCTGGAGCTCTTGTGCCACGACGCAGCTCTGGTCCTGTCCGACTCGGCGTTCATCGACGATCGCGATGTCGCACAGGGCATCCACCTGTCGGGAAGCCGGGCAGCGCAGGCCGCGGTCGACGCTGGGGGAGTGCGGCGCCTGATGCTCACGCACATTCCCGCGTGGAACGACCCCGCGGTATGCCGAGCGCAGGCGGCAGCCGTGTGGCCCGGTCGCGTCGAGCTCGCCGAAGCGGACGCCGTACACGAGCTTTGAGCCCGAACGCCTAGCCTTGGGCACATGACTCGACACGATGGCCGCGCCGACGACCAGCTTCGCGACATTGTCATCACCCGCAACTGGCTGGACCATGCCGAGGGCAGCGTGCTGGTCGAGTTCGGCAGAACGCGCGTGCTGTGTGCGGCCTCGTTCACCCAGGGTGTGCCGCGCTGGCGCAAGGGAAGCGGTGAGGGCTGGGTAACGGCTGAGTACGCCATGCTGCCGAGGGCCACGAACACCCGCTCGGACCGCGAGTCGGTCAAGGGCCGCATCGGCGGTCGGACCCACGAGATCTCCCGCCTCGTCGGCCGCAGCCTGCGAGCCGTGATCGACACCAAAGCGTTGGGAGAGAACACGATCGTCCTCGACTGTGACGTGCTCCAGGCCGACGGGGGCACACGGACGGCCGCGATCACCGGGGCCTATGTCGCACTCGCCGACGCCATCGAGACGGGTCGCCGCAATGGTGCCATCGGCAAGAATGCCCAGCCGCTCAAGGGCTCGGTCGCGGCGGTCAGCGTTGGCGTGGTCAAGGGTGTGCCGGTGCTCGACCTGGACTACCCCGAGGACTCGACGGCTGATACCGACATGAACGTCGTGCTGACTGGGACCGGCGCGTTCGTCGAGATCCAGGGCACCGCCGAGGCCGAGCCCTTTGACCGTGAGGTTCTCAACGCACTGCTCGACCTGGCCATCGGCGGTTGTTCGGAGCTCACCAAGCTTCAGCTCACTGCACTCGCGGAGGTCACTGCGTGAGGCGGGTCGTTCTGGCGACCCGCAATGCCCACAAGGTTGCCGAGCTCAAGGCGATCCTCGACGACGTGATCTCTGGGCTTGACCTCGAGATCGTGGGCGTGGACGAGTTCCCCGACGTTGAAGACGTGGTCGAGACCGGTGTGACCTTCGCCGAGAATGCCACTCTCAAGGCGGTTGCCGTAGCCCAGGCGACAGGTTTCCCGGCGCTAGCCGACGACTCGGGTCTGGCCGTCGAGGTCCTCGGCGGCTCGCCGGGGGTGTTCAGCGCCCGCTGGGCCGGCATCCATGGTCAGGACCGGGCCAACCTCGACCTCTTGCTGGCCCAGCTCTCCGATGTCCCTGACGAACACCGCTCTGCGGCCTTTGTGTGTGCCGCGGCGCTTGCGATGCCGGGCGGCAGCGTTGTGGTTCGCGAGGGCCGTATGCCGGGCACCTTGGCCCGAGAGCCCCGCGGCAGTAACGGCTTCGGCTATGACCCGATCCTGGTGGTTGACGGGGACTCGCGCACCGCGGCCGAGCTGAGCACGGAGGACAAGAACGCGATCTCACACCGCGGCAAGGCGTTTCGTGCCCTCGCGACTGACCTGCGGGAGCTCTTCGCCGACCGTTAGGTTCTCGTAACCTCGATCTGCCCAGAAAACGTCGAGCGGCATGACAGGCTGGTCGGATGAAGCGCTCGTGGTCGGCCCTTGTCGGCATCGTGGCGGGCGCCCTGACGCTCGGCGTGGCGACGCTCCTGGCTGGCGTGATGACCAGAACTGGCCTCTCGACGGGCACACCCTCACCGGTAGTAGCTGTCGGTGGCACCTTCGTCGACCACACACCGCCCTGGCTGAAGAACTTCGCGGTCTCGAGCTTCGGCACCCACGACAAGCTGGCCCTATTTGTCGGGATGGCTCTGGTCCTCACCGCGCTGTGCGTTTCCATCGGCGTTCTGGGGGCTCGGCGGCATACAGCAGGGTTGGTGGCTTTCGTCCTGCTCGGCGCCATCGGTGCGCTGGCGGTGGCCACGCGACCTCATTCCGGCAGCCTCGACATCCTGCCCACCATGATCGGCATCGCTGCCGGTCTCTGGACGCTGACCACCTTGTGGCAACAGGGAGCCCGCGGCGCCGACGGCAACGCTGTCGACCGCCGTCGCTTCCTTGTATGGGGTGCCGGCCTCGCGGCAGCGGCCGCCGCGGCTGTGGCATTCGGTCAGTCTCTGGGCCAGAAGGCAGCTGAGGCAGCCCAGTCCCGTTCTGCCATAAAGCTTCCCAAAGCCGCCAAACCTGTCGTCGTCCCCGCCGGTGCACAGCTGGACGTCAAGGGCATCACCCCGTACGTCATTGGCAACGCAGACTTCTACCGCATCGACACAGCCCTGGTCGTCCCACAGCTCGACACGGCCGGCTGGTCGCTGAAAGTTCACGGGATGGTCGACCAAGAGGTCACCATCGACTGGGCAACCCTGCTCACCAAACCGATGGAGCAAGCGCTCGTCACATTGATGTGCGTCTCGAACGAGGTGGGTGGCGACCTGACCGGCAACGCGGTCTGGACAGGATGGCCGGTGCGTGAGCTGCTGAAGATGGCTGGGCCCAGGACCGGCGCTGACATGGTGTTGTCAACCAGCAGTGACGGGTTCACAGCGGGCACTCCATTGTCCGTGCTGACCGATGATCGCAATGCCCTGCTCGCGATTGGCATGAACGGCCAGCCGCTGCCCCCCGAGCACGGGTTTCCGGTAAGGCTCGTCGTCCCCGGGTTGTATGGCTATGTTTCGGCCACCAAGTGGGTGACCGAGCTGAAGGTGACGACCTTTGCCGATGACGAGGGCTACTGGACCCCACGTGGCTGGTCCGCGCGCGGACCGGTCAAGACCGAGTCCCGCATCGACGTACCGCGCAGTGGCGATCGGGTCAGTGCCGGGGCTGTTGCCCTCGCGGGCATCGCCTGGGCCCAACACCGTGGGATCAAGGCCGTTGAAGTTCGCGTGGACGGTGGTCCGTGGCAGGGCGCTCGCCTGGCGGAGGAGCCCACGGTCGACTCCTGGCGACAATGGGTGCTGCCGTGGCAGGCCGTAAAGGGCGCCCACACGATCACCGTGCGCGCCACCGACGACGAGGGCGTCGTCCAGACCCAGACGGAGGCGCCCCCCGCACCAGATGGCGCTACCGGTTGGCACACCATCACGGTCAACGTCGACTGACCCGCGAGGTCGGTTCAGTCAGTTCAAGGCCTGGTTGCCCAAGCATCGTCGGTGCGGACCTGACCCAGAAGCCTGGTCCGCACCAAGGACCTGGTCGCCTATGCGTCGTCGTCGCGAACCTGACCTCGCCCGGACTTGGTGGCGCCGCGCTGCTTCTTGGCCTCGAGCCGTCGTCTCTGTGAGCCGCGAGTAGGCCGGGTGGCCCGGCGCGGGGGCGGAGGTGGCAGCAGCGCCTGCCTCAGGGCCTCGGCCAGGCGGTTACGCGCCGCCACCCGGTTCTGGCGTTGGGACCTGTGCTCAGAAGCGACGATGATGAGCTCACCGCCCACCAGGCGATCCCTCAGCGTGGTTTCCACTCGCAGCCGCTGAGGCTCCGAAAGCTTTGCCAGCGCTGGTGATCCAAGGACAAGCCAGCGCAGCTCGACTCGGCTGTCGGTGGTGTTGACGCCCTGACCTCCGGGGCCGGACGAGCGCGAGAACCTCTCGAGCAGCTCAGCCGCCGGCACCACGAAACCGGTCCGAAACCCCGGGCCCGGTCCGAGCACCAGGTCTCCACCGGGCTCGTAGCTGTTGGTTGCCATTGGTCAACTCTCTGGTGCGGCCGATGAGATTCGAACTCACACTGTCAGGTACCTAAAACCTGTGCCTCCTGCCAATTGGGCTACGGCCGCGCGGAGCCGACTCTAGACCGTCGCGCCTCCTTGCGGCCAAACCACCGAACCGGAGCCGTGAGGGCAAACGTTCGATGGTTCGGCGCACCACGCGAGGGCCGGGAGCCGGGTCAGTCCAGCCCCAGCGCCTTGCTGAGGGCGGCGACGTGACCGGTGGCTTTGACGTTGTACTTCGGCAGGACGATGGTGCCGTCGGGGCCAACGACGATGGTCGAACGGATCACACCTGTGACCTTCTTGCCGTACAGCGTCTTCTCGCCATAGGCCCCGTAGGCGTCCATCACGCTTCGATCGGGGTCCGAGAGCAGTGGGTAGGTCAGAGACTCCTTGTCCACGAACCTGGCGAGCTTGTCCGGCTTGTCCGG
>DATCQG010000382.1:0-3768 GCA_036569625.1 Dermatophilaceae bacterium
CGTCAAGGTCTACGGCCACGAGTTCGTGGGCTTCCGTGACGGCTGGAAGGGCCCGCTGGAGGGACTGACCCGCCCGCTCGGAGTCGCGGACGTCGACGGGATCCTGGCACGGGGCGGCACAATCCTGGGGTCCTCACGGACCAACCCCTACGAGGGCTACGGTGGACTGGACAGGATCAGGGCGAACATTCAGGGTGCCGGCATCGACGCGCTGGTCGCGATTGGTGGCGAGGACACGCTCGGCGTGGCCAAGAGGCTCACGGACGACGGGCTCGGTGTCGTCGGAGTCCCCAAGACCATCGACAACGACCTGTTCGCAACGGACTACACCTTCGGGTTCGACACCGCGGTGATGATCGCGACCGAGTCGATCGACCGAATCCGCACGACTGCCGAGTCGCACCATCGCGCGATCGTTGTCGAGGTCATGGGCCGGCACGCCGGCTGGATCGCCCTGCACTCCGGTATGGCCGGTGGAGCCAACGTGATCCTGGTGCCGGAGCGCGAGTTCGACATCGAGCGGGTTGCCGGCTGGGTGCGCAGCTGCTTCGACCGGGGCGTGGGCCCGATCGTGGTGACGGCCGAGGGTGCGCTGCCGATCGGGGGCGCCGAGTCCCTGAAGACCGACTCCCTGGATGCCTTCGGACACAGACGCCTTGGCGGGATCGCCGACTGGCTGGCTGACGAGCTGGAGAAGCGCACCGGCATCGAGACCCGTTCGGTGACCCTGGGCCACCAGCAACGTGGCGGCGTGCCCACGGCATACGACCGCGTCCTGTCCACCCGCTTTGGCCTGCACGCTGCTGACACGGTCAACGAGAAGGACTTCGGCAAGATGGTCGCGCTGCACGGCACCGACATCGTCCGGGTTCCGTTGGCCGAGGCGGTAGGGACGCTCAAGACGGTGCCACCGGAGCGGATGAGCGAGGCTGAGGTCTTCTTCGGCTGACCTCAACAACTACCCTTGGTGCGTGAGCACCCCAGATCGGATCGACGCAACCCCTGACGTTCTCGCCGGCCTTGATGCCTGGCGCGACCGCCCTGCCGCCCAGCAGCCCGGGTGGCCGGACGCGCAGGCGCTCGCGAGTGCCACCGAGACGCTCGCGAGCTATCCGCCGCTGGTCTTCGCCGGCGAGTGCGACGTGCTCAAGAGCCGGTTGGCCGAGGCGGCGCTCGGCAGGGCATTCGTCCTGCAGGGTGGCGACTGTGCCGAGACCTTTGCCTCCGCAACTGCCGACAACATCCGCGACCGGATCAAGACGATCCTGCAGATGGCGGCCGTCCTGACGTACGGCGCGAGCATGCCGGTGGTCAAGGTCGGGCGGATCGCGGGCCAGTACGCCAAACCACGCAGCAGCTACGAGGAGACCCGTGGCGACGTCACGCTCCCTGCCTACAGGGGCGACATGGTCAACGACTTCGCCTTCACCCCCGAGTCGCGCATCCCGGACCCGAACCGGCTCGTGCGGGCTTACAACGCCAGCTCGGCGACGCTCAACCTCGTCCGAGCCTTCACAACCGGCGGCTTCGCGGACCTGCGGCATGTCCACGACTGGAACCGCGGGTTCATCGCGAACTCGGCTAACTCGCGCTACGAGCGTCTCGCGGCGGACATCGACAAGGCGATGAAGTTCATGGCCGCCTGTGGCGCCGACTTCGACGCCCTGCGCACGGTCGAGTTCTTCGCGAGCCACGAGGCCCTTCTGCTCGACTATGAGCGACCCCTGACCCGCATCGACTCGCGCACCGGCCTGCCGTATGACGTTGCCGGTCACTTCGTCTGGGTGGGGGAGCGGACCCGCGACCTGGAGGGGGCGCACATCGACTTCGTCTCGCGAATCCGCAACCCGATCGGTGTCAAGGTGAGCCCCAAGGCCGATCCGGACTACCTCCTGCGTCTCATCGACAAGCTCGACCCCGAACGTGAGCCCGGACGGTTGACGCTCATCACCCGCATGGGTGCCGGCACGATCCGTGAGGCGCTGCCGTCGATCGTGGAGAAGGTCACGGCGTCCGGTGCGGTGGTGACCTGGATCTGTGATCCCATGCATGGCAACACCTTCGAGTCGGAGTCGGGCTACAAGACGCGTCATTTCGACGATGTGGTCGATGAGGTCCGTGGCTTCTTCGAGGTGCACCGGGCCTTGGGCACCAACCCCGGCGGCATCCACATCGAGCTCACCGGCAACGACGTCACCGAGTGCCTCGGGGGGGCCGGCGAGATCCTCGACGCCGATCTGGAGAAGAACTACGAGACCCTGTGCGACCCACGCCTGAACCACCAGCAGAGTCTCGAGCTGGCGTTCCTCGTGGCCGAGATGCTCCAGGCATGACCGACCGCGTCGTCGACCTTCGATCCGACACGATCACCCAGCCCGTGGTCGCGATGCGGATGGCGATGGCCTCGGCCGAGGTTGGCGACGACGTCTATGGCGAGGACCCCACGGTGCTCGCGCTCGAGGACCGCGTGGCCGATCTGCTCGGTCATGAGTCGGGCCTGTTCACGCCGTCGGGCTCGATGGCCAACCAGCTCGGGATCCGCCTGCACGTAGGTCCCGGCCAGGAGCTGATCACCGACGAGCTGGCACATGTGCTGCGGGGCGAGATGGGCGCGGCGGCCGTCTTCTCAGGTATCTCGTCGCGGTCCTGGTCGGCGCCGCGGGGCCTGCTCGACCCGGCCCAGCCGTTGCGACTGATGCAGCCGGCCGCCGGGACCTACCAGGTATCGACCGCAGCGATCGTCGTGGAGAACACCCATAACTTCGGCGGGGGCACGATCCAGCCGCTCGAGGCGATCATTGCCCTGCGTGAGGCCACCCAGCCCCTGGGCGTGGCCATGCATCTGGACGGGGCCCGCATCTGGAACGCCCACGTTGCCACGGGCATCGAGCTCTCGGCATACGGCCAGCAGTTCGACACGGTCTCGGTCTGTCTGAGCAAGGGCCTTGGTGCCCCTGTCGGTTCGGTTCTGGCCGGATCGCGCGCACACATCGCGGAGGCTCGGGTGTGGCGCAAGCGGTATGGCGGTGGCATGCGCCAGGCAGGGATCCTTGCGGCGGCCGGTTTGTGGGCGCTGGACCACCACGTGGCACGTCTGGCCGATGACCACCGCCGCGCCCGGACGTTCTCAGAGGCAGTGGCGAGCCGGTTCCCGGAGGTCATCGACCCGGCCCATGTCCAGACCAACATCGTCATCGCTGACGTCGGGCAGGCGGGTTGGCCTGCTGCGGACTTCGTCTCGGTCGCTGCGCAGCAAGGACTGCGGATGTATGCCGTGAACGACGACTCCGTGCGGCTGGTCTGGCATCTCGATATCGACGACGACGACACCACCTATGCCGCTGACGTCGTGAACAGCTTGATCTCGAAGTCTGCTCAACCATCCTGAGCAGCTCTCACGGCCGGTCGAACTACTCTGTCGAAGTCGGCCAGGTCTCCGCGAGCTTCTGAATCTTGGCGGCAGCCTCGTTCACGTCTGTTCCGCCCGCGACGAGCATGCCAAGCAGGAAGGTGGTGACCGGCGCCGCCGGCCGCTCGACGTTGTGCGCAGCCACCCGGGCCACATCCAGGATCAGATCAACGTTGACATCTGACGGCAGGTTCAGCTCCGCGCATACGGCGTCGATCCAGCTTTGCATCATGGGTATTCGCTCCTTGTTGGTTCGTCGTGGACTCGTCGGTTTCTAGGTCAACGTGACGACACCCTAGCACGCCGCGACGGTGGCGGGTCAGCCCATGTGGTGGCGCTCGATGCGGTGGGGCAAGATG
>DATCQG010000383.1:0-8648 GCA_036569625.1 Dermatophilaceae bacterium
CGAGCGCGTCCGCGCCGCAGCCCGCGACTCTGCCCTGTCGCTGACCGTCCTGGCGCCGGTGGACGACCTCGCCGCATTGATGTCGGCCCAGGACCTGGTCATCAGCGCAGCCGGGACCTCGGTGTGGGAGCTGTGCTGTATCGGTGTGCCGATGGCCCTGATCTGGGCCGTGGACAACCAGCGCGACGGCTATGACCGGGTGGTCGCGGCGGGCGCGGCTTTGGGCCTTGGTGGGCCCGAGCTTGGTGGGCCCGAGCTTGGTGGGCCAGTGGGTAGGCCCGCGCTGGGCGAGGCTGAGCTTGGTGGGCCCGAGCTGCAGCGTGATGAGCGTGCCGTGGGCCCGCTGAGGAGGGCGCTGACGGACTCTCGCATGCGCGCCGATCTTGCGCAGACTGGTCGCGATGTCGTCGACGGACTGGGTGCCTGGCGGGTGGTGCGCACGTGGGAGCAGGCGTTGCGCTTGGGGTCGACTGCGCGCCCGGCGTCGACCGTGCATCCTTCGTCGACCGTGCATGCGTCACCGACCGGTAACGAGTCGCCGGCTCCCCTGACTGCGCGCCCAGCGGGAATGCAAGACGCCCGGCGCCTCTGGGAGTGGCGTAACGACCCGGCGACCCGCGCCAGCTCGAGGTCGTCGGCCGAGATCGCCTGGGACGACCACGTCCGTTGGCTCACCGCCAGCTTGGCGAGGAGCGACCGGGTGCTTCTGCTGGCCGAGGACCCCGTCGGCCCCGTCGGCACCGTCCGCTGGGACCGCCAAGGCGAGGGCGAGTGGGAGGTCTCGATCACGGTGGCACCGCAGCGGCGCGGACAGTCCCTGGCCCGTCCCCTCCTTCGTGCGGGGGAATTGGCCCTGTCCAAGGCGGCACTGTCCGAGGGGACCGCGCCGAGCGGGACAGGCTCGAGCGGGACCGAAGTCACGGCATACCTGGCGGTGGTCCACGTCGACAACGCAGCCTCGGTGCGGTTGTTCGAGTCCTCGGCCTACGTCCCTGACCTGCCGTCGGACCCCAGAGGCTTCATGCGGTTCCGCAAGGTTGCTCCGGTAGCCTGACCTCGATGTCCGGACCTTGGGAGAGTGCGTGAACGCGGATCTGGTCGTCGTCGGCTCCGGGTTCTTCGGGCTGACCGTGGCCCAGCAGTGCGCGCAGAACCTCGGCCTGAACGTGGTGGTCATCGACCGCCGGGCCCACTTGGGCGGCAACGCCTACAGCGAGGACGACGTCGAGACCGGCATCGAGGTGCATCGTTACGGCGCGCACCTGTTCCACACGTCGAACGAACGGGTGTGGGAGTACGTCAACGGCTTCACGGCGTTCACGCCTTACCAGCACCGCGTTTACACAACCTTCCGCGGGCAGGTCTACCCGATGCCGATCAACCTCGGCACGATCAACTCGTTCTTCGACGCGGCATACTCCCCGGACCAGGCGCGCGCACTGATCGCCGAGCAGGCCGGCGAGTTCACCTCGAAAGACGCGAAGAACTTTGAGGAGAAGGCGATCTCGCTGATCGGCCGTCCCCTGTACGAGGCGTTCATCAAGGGATACACCGCCAAGCAGTGGCAGACCGACCCCACGCTGCTCGCGGCCGAGATCATCTCCCGCCTGCCGGTTCGCTACACCTACGACAACCGCTACTTCAACGACACCCACGAAGGCCTGCCGGTCCACGGCTATACCGCGTGGCTGGAGAAGATCGCCGACCACGAGAGCATCGACGTCCGGCTGGGCACCGACTTCTTCGACACGTCGCAGGAGATCAACAAGGCCAACGTTGTTGGCAACATCCCGGTCGTCTACACCGGCCCTGTCGACCGATACTTCGACTACGCGCAGGGGCGGCTCGGATGGCGCACCCTGGACTTCGAACGCGAGGTCGTGGCGACCGGCGACTTCCAGGGCACCTCGGTCATGAACTACGCCGACCCTGACGTGCCCTACACACGCATCCACGAGTTCCGCCACTTCCACCCCGAGCGCGACTACCCGGCCGACAAGACCGTGATCATGCGGGAGTTCTCGCGGTTCGCGCAGGGCGAGGATGAGCCCTACTACCCGGTCAACACCCCGCAGGATCGTGAACAGCTGGTGAAGTACCGCGACATGGGCAGGACCGAGAACGGGGTGCTGTTCGGCGGGCGCCTGGGCACCTACAAGTACCTCGACATGCACATGGCGATCGGCGCCGCCCTCAGCATGGTCGACAACAAGCTCACGCCGCACTTCGCCAGGGGCGTGCAGCTCGAGAGCGGCGGGGTCGACGAGTGATCTTGTGATTCAGACCTGGGCTCCCGCCGTACTTCCCTCCCTTGTGGCCGCACTGCTGCTCGTGATACCCGGACTCATCGTCAACCTCGGTCTGGGTGCACGTGGTTTCGATGCGCTGGGCCTGGCCCCGCTGAGCTCTTTGGGTGTGCTCGCGATCGCGACGCTCATGGTGCCCGCCGTCGTGGGCCACTGGAGCCTTGCCGCGGTGGCCACCTCGCTGGCGTTCCTGTTGCTGGTCGCGGTGTCGGGCCGAGTGGTGATCGCGTGGTGGTCGGCCCGCAAGGAGCCCGACCGGCCCGGGCTCTCGATCCGTGGCCGCTGGCGCGCGGTCCTGGGTTATCGGCCCTCGTCACGTTGGTGGATGTCACGGCGGTGGAGGCCGCGTCGGCGAACGACCTGGTGGCTCGCCGCTGCAGGTCTGGCAGCCGGACTGGTCGCGGTGAACTTCGTTCTCGGGGTGCACGACCCGGACGCGCCGTCGCAGACCATCGACGCGGGCTTTCACTACAACGCGGTGCTCGCGGTCCTGCACTCCGGCTTCCCTGACGGGGGCCATGTGGGCGCGGCGTCCGGGGCCGCTGCGACGGGGTGGTACCCGCCCCTGTGGCATGACCTCACAGCGCTGACCAGCGCGCTGACGGGGGTCAACGTCGCGATCGGCGCCAATGCGGTCGGTTGGGCCATTGGCGGGGTGGTCTGGCCCTTGTCGATGGTCTGGCTGTGCTCGCGCATCCTGCCGCACGCCCGGCTGATCACCACCCTGGCTCTGGGCCTGTGCAGCGGCGCGATCACGTTGTTCCCCTACATCATGCTCAGCTATGGGGTGCTGTGGCCGAACGTGCTGTCGCTGGCAGCCATGCCGGCCGGGATCGCCCTGACGTTGATGGTGATGCACCTGATGCCCCGGTCCCCTCAAGCGCTCGAGGACATCAGCTCTGCGGGCATGGCTGCTGATGGCGCAACCCTGGATGAGATCGAGGAAGCCGCCGTCCGCCACGGCGCAGTGCTGGGGCCGGGGCTGAGCTGGTGGACGGTTCTTTTCGTGGGATTCCTGGGGGTGGTGGGGATGTTCTTCGCCCACCCCGGCGCGGTGTTCGCGCTGGGGATCTGGGCGTTCATCGGCGCCGTCATGCACTCGGTGCGACTGGTCGTCCGCAGCCGTGCCCGCGGCCCTCGGCAGCTTCGGCGCTCGCTCTTGTGGCTCCTGCTGGGTTGGCTGGTTGTTCTGGGTGTTTGGGCGGCCATGGACCTGGTCCCTGCCCTGAACGCCGTCCGCGACTTCAACTGGCACAACCTGATGACGATGAACCAGGCGATGGGCCAGGTGCTCACGCTCTCGACGATCATCACCAAGGCCAACTGGGCGTTCGGTGCCGCGACCTTGTGGGGCTTCTACCGGTTGCTCAAGGTTCCCCGGCTGCGGTGGTTGCTCGTCAGCCATGTCTTCCTGGTCTTCCTGTACATGTTGTGTGCCGGCTCGTCGGGCTGGTTGGCTCGCGAGCTGACCGGGTTCTGGTACAACGACGCCCAACGGGTCGCCGCGTTGATCCCGATCACCGCGGTGCCTCTCGCGGCACTCGGTATCACCAGCGGGGCAGATGCCTTGGGACGCGTTGTCGGGCGGGTCTCCAATGATCTGTTTGGTCGCGTGCTCTCCCCACGCCGGGCCCTTGGTATCGCGGCCCTGGGGATGCTGGTGGTCGTCTCCGTCATCCCCAGCCAGGGCCTCGGCCAGGGCGCGGCGGTCCTTCACGACCGGTACACGAACCAGAACTACTCCCACCTCATGGTGACCGCTGACGAACAGGTGCTGTACGAAAAGCTCGCCACCGAGCTCCCTGCCGGTGAAACGGTTCTCGGCAGTCCGTTCACCGGCGCTCAGTTCTCGGCCATCTGGTCAGGCCATGGTGTGGTCATCCCGCACACCAGCTCGAACCCCACCCCGGACGTCGCCCTGGTCTCCGAGGAGTTCAAGTCCTTCACGACCAACCCGACCGTATGCGCCGCGCTCAAGCGCCTCAAGGTGGGAGCGGTCGTCGACGACCAGGATCTGTTCTGGGTAACCGACAAGCGGCAGGCAAACTACGCGGGGCTCGTCAAGCTGTTCAAGACGCCGGGACTGACGCCGATCGGCTACGGGTCCAGCATCGTGATCTATCGCGTCGGGGCCTGCCGCAGCTGAGGGCTCAGATCAGGTCCCAGGTCAGCGGTGTGCCCCGTGGGACGTCGACGCTGAAGGTTCGGCCCAGGGCGATCTCGATCTGGTCGGTGGCAAGACCACCTGATGGCCGGATCGAGCGCACGTTTGCGCGCGTCAGAGTGTCCCCGGCCTTGACATCTGCCACGACGTACAGCGACCGGCGCAGCGCCAGCACCGCCTGCTCGGACTTGGTCGGCCCCACCTTGGGCGCGTTGACCGAGGACAACCGGGCGGCGTCGGCCTCATGGGTCAGAAGGGTGAGCTCCTCGGGGTTCAGGGAGAACTCCGAGTCGACCCCGCCGTCCGCGCGGTCCAGGGTCACATGCTTCTCGATGCAGACTGCGCCCAGGGCCACGGCCGCGATGGAGACGCCGATGCCGCGGGTGTGGTCGGAGAGGCCCACCGGGACGCCGAAGGCCGCTTCGAGCAACGAGATGTTGCTGAGGCGGACGTCCTGGGGCAGTGCCGGGTAGGAGGATGTGCAGGCCAGAAGGATCAGCTCTGTGCAACCGCCGTCGCGTGCGGCGCCGACGGCGGCGTCGATCTCGCCCATGGTCGCCATGCCGGTGGACATGATGATCGGTTTGCCGGTGCCGGCGATCTCCCGGATCAACGGCAGGTCCACGATCTCGGCGGAGGCGGTCTTGTAGACCTCGACGCCGAGATCCTCCAGGAACGCGATGGCCGTCGGGTCGAAGGGGCTCGAGAAGGGGATCAGCCCCTTCTGGCGGGCCCGGTCGAAGATCGGCTTGTGCCACTCCCAGGGCGTGTGCGCCTCCTGGTACAGCTGGTAAAGATTGCGACCGCCCCAGAGACCTTGCTCGTCGGCGACCCGGAACGCCGGAGTGTCGACGTCGATGGTGATCGTGTCCGCCGTATACGTCTGGATCTTCAGGGCCTGGGCGCCGCTCTGCGCCACCGCGTCGACGATCTGAAGGGCCCGGTCGAGATTCCCGTTATGGTTGCCCGACATCTCGGCGATGACGAATGGGCGCTCGTCCCGGCTGATGGTGGGAGGTCCGATGCGCACGGATGGAGTGGAAGTCACGCCGACAGCCTACGTTGGGCTACTGGCCCCCGCCCCAACAGCGCAAGGAGGTATCGATGAGCCCTGAGGCAGGTCCGCCCGGCGACTTGTCGGCGCCACCGGGCTGGTTGCTGCGCGTCGTTCGGGACCAACGGGTCGCCTTCCTTGCTGTCGGGGCGACCAACACGGCCTTCGGCTATCTCCTGTTCGCCATGCTGCTTCTGCTCCTGGGTCATCGGCTCTACCTGGTGGCATTGGTCTGCGCGTACGTCATCAGCGTCCTCGTCGCGTTCGTGCTCTACCGACACCTGGTGTTCAAGGTCCGCGGTCACGTGCTGGCGGACCTATGGCGGTTCGTGACGGTCTATCTCGCGGCGTTCGCCGTCAACCTCGTTGTCCTCCCCCTGTTGGTTGAGCTCGCCCATCTGCCGGTGCTCGTGGCGCAGGCCATGATCGTGCTCGTTACCTCGCTGATGAGCTGGGTGGGGCACAAGCACTACTCGTGTCCGGCGTCCTTCGTCCTCCAATGACCTCCACGGCTGACGACGTCCCTCGATCGGCGACTGGTCTAGGCTCGGAGCGTGTCTGACTCGATGACCGCACCCGGGATGAAGCCGCATCGCATCTCGATCGTGGTGCCGGTCTATCAGGGTGAGAAGACCCTGGCGGCCCTGGTGAAGGAGATCGCGCTGCTCGCCGTGCCGACGTGGACCGAGGACGGTAACAGGTTCCAGGTCACCGAGCTGCTCCTGGTGCACGATAAGGGTCCTGACCGCTCCGACGAGGTCATCCGCGAGCTTGCCGCGGCCAACGACTTCATCCGTCCCGTCTGGCTCAGCCGCAACTTCGGCCAGCACCCGGCCACCCTGGCCGGCATGGCGTCCTCCAGCGGCGACTGGATCGTCACCATGGATGAGGATGGCCAGCACGACCCGGCCGAAATCGGGAACTTCCTGGACGTTGCCCTTGCGCAGGGCTCGCAGCTGGTCTACGCCGATCCGGTCAACCGGCCGCCGCACAACATGCTGCGCAACGCCAGCTCCCGACTGGTCAAGTGGTTCTTCTCGACCTTCCTGACCGGGAGCAGTGAAGGCACCTTCCAGAGCTATCGGTTGGTCCTTGGCGAGATCGGGCGAAGCGTTGCTGCGTATGCCGGCTCGGGGGTCTATCTCGACGTCGCCATGGGGTGGGTGACCGGCCCCACTGCGGTGTGCCCGGTGCGACTTCGCGAAGAGGGCGCCCGGCGCTCGGGCTACTCCACCAGGCGGTTGCTGTCGCACTTCTGGCGGCTCGCGCTGTCCAGCGGTACCCGTGGTCTGCGGATGGTCAGCGCACTGGGCGTGCTCTTTGCCGTGGGAGGCCTCGCCTTCGCGATCTATCTCTTCGCGGTCCGTCTGACCTCCGACGCGACACCTCAGGGCTGGACCTCCACGATGGTCCTGGTGCTGGTGAGCACCGGCGCGATCCTGTTCTCGCTCGGTGTCATCGCGGAGTACGTCGGCGTCGCAGTCAACATGGCCATGGGCAAACCGCTCTATCTCATCGTCGGTGACTCGAAGGATGGCCCGCTGGGTCGGCTGGGGCATGACGACCCCGGCGAATCGTGAGCTCGGCCCCGGCTCTGACCTGGGTCATCGGACGGGGCGGCCTGCTGGGTCAACACGTTGAGACGGCGATGCGTGGCGCGATGCAGCGCGAGGGCTCAGGTACCCACCTGTGGAGTCCACCCGAGCCGATCGCCTGGACGCAGCCCACGGGCGGTGCCCGGGATCTGGGCGCCCAAGCCACCCAGTTCTTGCGTGCGGCCGGCAACAGGCCCTGGTCGGTGGCATGGTGCGCCGGCGCGGGCGTCATGGGCACGTCGGCGAGAGCGCTGGATCTGGAGCTGGTAGCCCTTCGCCATACGCTCAGCGCGCTGGCAACAGCGCCACAGGGGCATGACGGAAGCTTCTTCTTCGCTTCCTCGGCCGGTGGTGTGTATGCCGGTGTGGGCGCGCCGCCGTATGACGAGTCATCCCCGGTGAGCCCACTCGCGGCCTACGGCCGGGCCAAGCTGGATGCCGAGGCCTTGATTGCCGAGTGGAGCCACCGGAACGGGACTCCTGTGCTGATCGGTCGCATCTCCAACCTCTACGGTCCAGGCCAGAACCTGGCCAAGGCCCAGGGCCTGATCTCGCAGATCGCCCGAAGCCACCTCACCGGCCAGCCGCTGTCGATCTATGTCTCGCTGGACACCCTGCGCGACTACTTCTTTGCGCCGGACTGCGCAGCGCTGATCGTTGCGGGGATGGCGCGTCTACGGCAGGAGCAGTCGACCAAGGGCCCGGGTGTGGTCACCAAGATCCTGGCGTCCCAGCGTGCGATCACCATCGGTGCCGTCCTGGGGGAGATGCGCAGGATCTTCAAGCGCTCGCCGCGAATTGTCCTCGGAGCGTCGAGCATGGCGTCGATGCAGGCCAGGGACCTGAGTCTGCGTTCACGGGTCTGGCCCGAGCTCGACCATGGCAGCCTGACCCCGTTCCCGGTGGGTGTCGCGACCACGGCCACCGATCTGTTGCGTCGACTGCAGGCAGGGGCGTTCGGGGGGCTGTAGGTCGCTGCCGAAGACGTGGCGTGCCCGTTCCGAGGGTTCAGGCGATGATCTCCAGGCCGGTGCGGGACGATAGGATGGCGCGCGTGACCGGGATGTTGGATGGCCTTATCAGCAGCGGATGGACCTCACCTCAGGAAGGCGACTCGGGCGTGCGTCACTGCACGGGCCCGGACGGAGTCGACGTCTCGTACGACGGAGCCGACGTCTCATACCCTGAGGATGCGCTCGATGTCCTCGGGCTCGACGGCGGCCACGGATTCTGGTTCGACCACCGCTTCGAGGCGGTTCTTGACCTGCTGAGGCAACAGGGTGTCACGGGCCTTTGGGACGTCGGCGCCGGCGCTGGGTCGATGGCCGGTCGCCTCTCGCAGGCAGGAGTCGATGTGGTGGCGGTGGAGCCCTTGCGGGCCGGAGCCGAAGCCTCGGCGCGGCTGGGCGTCACCTCATTCTGCGGAACTCTTCAGGACCTGCACCTCCCCGATGCCTGTCTCCCGGCGATCGGGATGTTCGACGTGCTGGAGCATCTCGAACATCCCGAGGAACTCCTGAAGGAGGCCC
>DATCQG010000384.1:0-2155 GCA_036569625.1 Dermatophilaceae bacterium
CGTGGCTTAGTCGGGCACCGGGAGCTGCGCTTTGGGCCCTTCAGTGTTGCCTTCGAGCACGCGAACTAGATTCGTTACTGTCCCAGCAGCTCCTGCGGGCAACCACCTTCGGTTACTGGTTGTCACCGTGAAGGAGGAAGCCCGTGTTGGAACAGACGCAGGACGAACAGGAGATCATCGCCCGGGTCGCAGCCTTGGATATCGGCAAGGCCGAGTTGGTGTGCTGTGTGCGTGTGCCCGATCCCAAAGGCGGGTCTCGTCGGGTCCAGGAGGTCAAGTCGTACTCCACGATGACCCGCTCGCTGCAGCTGATGGCCGACCGGTTGCTGGATCTGGGCGTGACCCGGATCGTGATGGAAGCAACCTCGAGCTACTGGAAACCACCGTTCTACCTGTTGGAGGCTCACGGGTTTGAGGTGTGGCTGGTCAATGCCAGGGACGTCAAGAACCTACCCGGCCGGCCCAAGACCGACCGGTTAGATGCTGTCTGGTTGTGCAAGGTCGCCGAACGCCAGATGCTGCGGCCAAGCTTCGTCCCACCGGTCCCGATCCGCCGGCTTCGTGACCTGACCAGGTACCGGATCGGGTTGGTCTCCGACCAGACCCGGGAGAAGAACCGGGTCGAGAAGCTGCTGGAGGACTCCCAGATCAAGCTCTCAGTGGTGGCCAGTGACATCTTCGGGGTATCCGGGCGGGAGATGATGGCCGCCCTGATCGCCGGTGAACGCAACCCCCAGGTCCTGGCGCAGATGGCACGGACTCGGATGCGCACCAAGATCCCCCAGCTGGAAGAGGCGTTCGTCGGACACTTCACCGACCACCACCGCTTCCTGCTGACCAAGATGCTCGCCCGCATCGACGCCCTCGACGTAGACATCGCCGACCTCGACACCCAGATTGAGGCCCACCTTGCCCCTTTCGCTGATGCGGTGGCCCGCCTGGACCAGATCCCCGGTGTCGGTGCCACCGCGGCCGCGGTGATCATCGCCGAGGTCGGCCTGGACATGACCCACTTCCCGACCCCGGCGCACCTTTCTTCCTGGGCCCGGTTCGCCCCAGGAGTCAAGGAGTCCGCAGGCCGCAAGAAGGGCACGGGGGCCACCGGTCACGGCGACCGGTACCTGGCCCGGGTCCTGGGCGAGGCCGCCGTCGGGGCGAGCAAGACCAACACGTTCCTGGGTGAGCGCTACCGGCGCATCGCCCGCCGCCGAGGCAAGAAGAAGGCCATCGTCGCGGTAGGTCGTTCCATCCTGGTCATCGTCTGGTACCTACTCTCCGATCCTGAAACCCGTTACCACGACCTGGGATCCGGCTACTACGACTCCCGCATCAACCCAGAACGTAAGAAGCGCAACCACATCCGCGAGCTTGAAGCACTCGGCTACAAAGTCACTCTCGAGCCTGCCGCCTGAAACCACGTCCGCCCTCTACCGCCGCCACCAGCATCGGCCGGCGGACGATCAAACCCGTGCGGTCACCTTCATTTTCGAACTAGGGAGATAGGAAGACAGATCGAACCTGGAGGGTGTGATGGAAACAACCAAACCAGACGCGAGGAGCGGTTCGCCGCGCTGCGTCGACCGACTAGAAGACACCGGCGTCAGAGGTTGGGGCGACGATGGCACGAAGCATGCCAACCCTGGGAGGGTCCGATGACCGGCGCCAGCCTTGAGATGACCGTCGAGCAGGTCCGCGGCCTGCCGCCAGTCGTCGACGTGCCAACTGCTGCCGCCGTCCTGGGCCTCGGCCGAACCGCCGCCTATGAGCTGATCCGGGTTGGCCAGTGGCCCACCCCGATCCTGCGCCTGGGCAAGCTCATCCGGGTGCCGAGCGCTCCGCTGCTCGAGCTGGTGGGCGTTTCGCGGTGAAGCACGGGTCCGTCTCACAGCGCCATACCCGCAGCTGCCCACGAGCCGAGGACGGCTCGTACGCGCCCCATCGGTGCAAGGGCTCCTGGCAATGGGTGCTCGAGTACGGCCGAGACAGCAACGGACGGCGGCTGCAGACCAGCAAGGCAGGGTTCGGAACCAAGGCCGCGGCCCAGGACGTGCTTCAGCAGGCCGTCCACACCCTGATGACAGACGTCAACGTCACGAGCCTGACGGTCGGGGAGTACCTGGAAACCTGGCTGACCGGCAAACACGCTCTCAAACCC
>DATCQG010000385.1:0-5389 GCA_036569625.1 Dermatophilaceae bacterium
AGCCAGGTGTTCACCGTTCTAACAGCCGGGGTCCTGTTCGTGTTCTTGGCGTTCGCCGCGTGGCGGCTGTACATCCCTAAGCCCGATGACGTGACGATGGACGGCTTCACCCTCGGGTCGCTGCCTGTTAAAGTCCACGACCTGGCCGCCATCCTCCTCATCGCCGCGTTGGCGGTCGCCGTGGGGAGTCACGCGGAGCCTAAGGTGGTGGCCACCCTGGAGGGCGCCCTGCCCGTACCGGAAACTGACCTCGCCGTGAGCAACCACTACAAGCTCATCTTCCTGGCAATGTTGCTCGGGCCGTTCCTGTTCTTGTGCTACCGCCTCTGGGACCCGGACCACTGGATCATCCTCCTGGAGTGGTGGGAGATCGCGCTCTTCGGATGGTTCTGGATTCGGGAGAACATCCGGACCAAGGCCCTGGCAGCGGCAGCGGCCGCTGAAGCGGCAGGCTGACAATGCGGCGCTCGGAAAGCGCGGCACCACGGTCAGCTGGAGGCGCCAGGTTGTGCGGTCTGGAGTTGCTACTCCGGCTCCCTGAAGCCAGCAGCTCCCTCAGGCGCGGGTGATTGGCGTTCTCCGCCAGAACTCTCTCGTAGACCGTGCGGGCCTGAAGGTCCTCGCCCGCCTCGCGGCGGAACGACGCGGGCTTCACCGCAGGCGTCGCGCGTGAGGGCGGACGATCACGGCGCCCAGGGCTTCGTCGACTCCGGAGCCGCTCGAGGGGCGGCGCCCGCATCCGGGGATGTACACGATGGGCACGTGGTGTACCTGGGACACGCGGCCCCTCGAGCACGCGGCCCCTCGGGCACGTGCCCCTGGGCTGTGCGTCCGTCTTCGGGCGGTGATCAGGCCCCGTCATCGAGGGTCGCCTGGACGAGCGTCGCAGCCATCCAGGCCATGACGTCGAGAGCGGTGTCCGGGTCGACTTCGGCGATGTCGGTGCTCCAGACCACGGCGTCAGCTCCGAAGAGCGGGACGAGGGCGACGGCCAACCGATGGCGTGCGGCCTGGGACACGTGCGCGGGAAGGCCCTCGAGCAGTGTGGCGATCCACGTGTCGCGGTTCGTGTTTCCCCGGCGGGGGATGCGGGTGGCGCGCTCGGGCGCGAGCGAGAGACGAAGGAGGGTTCGCAGCTCGTTCTCGTGGTCGAACGCCCACCTGGCCATCGTCCGGACGAGTGCGGACGCCTGCTCCGGCAGGTCGAGTGCCGAGGTGTCTGGATCTGGCGGCCGCAACCGCTGGCCGGCGTCCTCGAGGAGCGGCATCGTCGCGTGCATGAGCACCGCTTCGTTGCTGGGGAAGTACCGATAGGCCGTGGCTCTTGACACGCCGGCGAGCTCCGCGGCGGCCTGCACGGTGAGCGGGGCCCCGGTCCGGAGGAGCTCGCGGGCCGCCTCGCCGAGCAGGCGCCGCGTGCGTTCCCTCGGGCTGGGTCTGGTTCGCTTCTCCGGTTGAGACGACATAGCGGCCGGGGGTCAGCCGCTCGTTCGGTTGTCGTCGGCCAGGGCGAACTCGTACGACGCGCGCACAAGCCGCAGGATGATGTCGCGTTCCGCCTCGTCGCGCGGCGCATACAGCATGACGACGGTGGACGGCGCCTGGCCGGTGTGCACTAGGTAGTGGGGCTCGGCCCACCCGGTCCGCTCGGCCGCGGTCGCCAGCGGTGTCGGGAGCGTGGCGTGCAGGCTGGAGTCGCCGCCGGCGTGTCCGTGGCAGAACTCCCGGCCCACCATAAAGGCCTCGGCGGGTCCGGTGCCAGCGTCGGGCCTCAGGACCAGGGCACGGGACCCCTCAGGGGCGATCCTGGAGGACTGCTGGTCCACATAGGGCCACGTCGCCGCTTCGGCGAGGACGGAATCCAGCTCCTGAGTGTCCTTGGGCTGCTGGTCGAGCTGGGAATGCGGAAGGCTGGCGGTGGCGTGCGGTCGTGCTCCGGCACGGGGTGGCAGGCCCATCTCGGTGACCATCTCAGGCCGCCGACCAGAAGAGCTCGATCGGGATGCCGTCCGGGTCGTGGACGAGCACGGCGGCGTAGGTGGGATCGTCGTTCTCGTGCACCGGTCCGTGCTGGGTACCGAGCGCGTCGAGGCGAGCGACCCAGGCATCGAGGTCCGACCGATCCTGCAGCCGCAGGGCCAGGTGGTCGAGGCCCGTACGACGCGCGTCGAAGCGCTTGTGGTCCGCCTGCGGGTGATAGTCCAGACCGAGGAACAGGGCGGTCCCTGGACAGGTCATCACCACGGTATGGCCCCCGCCGGTGGGATGGGGCTCGACGAACGCGCGGACCATGCCGAGGACCTCGGCGTACCAGGCCTCACTGTCATCGATGGCACGGACGGTCAGGCCGAGATGGTGGAACCCGGTGAGGGCCGGCGCCGTCGTGGCGGGTACGTCGGGATGGGTGGTCAGCGTCATGGTGGTGCTCCTTCTGGGGTGGCGTCTGGTGCGGGTGCCGAGGCGGATGGAATGGCAGGCAAAATCAGGGACGGTAGGGCTCAGTGGCGTAGCGAGCCATGACCTCGAGCACTTGGGCCGGCACGAGCGCGCCGTCCGGTCCGGGTCGGAGGTCTGCGAGGTCGCGAAAGTAGCCGAGATACCGCTCGGGGGTCACGCTGCACACCACGGTGGCCGGCGCGTCGGGGTCGGCGTTGCAGAACGTGTGCGGGTCGCCGATCGGTGCGGTGACCAGGCTGCCGGCCTCCGCCAGCAGTTCGTCGGATCCGCTGGTGAACCGGACCGAACCGGACACGACGTAGAACGTCTCGTCGTGCTCTCGGTGGACATGCTGCGGAGGTCCGGGCCAGCCGGGACCGAGGACACACTCGGCTACCCCGAACCGACCGTCGACGCCGCTGCCATCGTCCAGGATCCGGAACGTGACCGGACCGCTGGTGAAGGTCTCGCCCTCCACTGGTGACGTGAGCCTCACAGTCATGTCCACTCCTTAGGTGATACATAGCGTCTCACGATGAGACGCTATGTATCATTCGCTCGCGAAAAGCCGTTGTCAAGAGGGACGCGCCACGGCGGCCTGCCCGCAGCGCATCCAGAATCGGACGCGGACCTTGAACCCGTCAGGCAGTGGGTGCCTTCAACATGGAGCAGTGGGAGTGCGTCTTAGTGGGCGGAATGAGCGCACGCTCATCGGCTAGAAGAGTGAGGCCCGATAGGCGAACCGGCTACGGACACGCGCGGAGGCTGCACCGACCTGGAACAAACCTTGGTTTTCGTCGTTCCGTAGCGGGATCCCTGAATCGGACGGCCAGGACGTGATCGTCGGCGTCCAACTCAAGGCGTCTGGACGCGTCGGTCAGCCTTCCCGTTGCGGAACACTTGGCCGCCGGCACGGTCTTACTTGACGAGCGTCATCTCCGCGGTGATCGAACCGCCCGCGACGACTTCGGCCGGGTCCTCTGAGTCGTTCGGGGGCACCGCATGAGGGCAACGGACTTCATCGCGGCCGGTCCCTGCGAGTTTGGGTAGATCCGATCATGTCCGGGGCCGTCAAATCTCAGTCTCGATACCCGAATCTCCCCGGCGCCGGCTGGACATCCGAGGGGACATCCGAGCTCCAGTGCGCGACCAGTTCGGACCAACTGCACCAGGATGCTGGCGGCCAACAGTACTGCTCCGAGCATCTTGCGGTAGGTCATTACGAGTGGGGCGACCATTGCAGCCACGGCGTGGTCGGAGGGGAATCCGTTGTCGGCCGCGTGGGCGAACAGGGGCTTGATCAATGGGTCGATGACAAGGGTCGGGGGTCGGTATGGATGTCCGCGGCGAGCTGGATGAGTACGAGTGCGATGCCCAGCGCTACGACCCTTGCACGGAGACGCGTTTCTGAGTGCCTCAGTGAGGGCATCTACGATCGGGCATGTCGGGTTGACTACGAGACGGCGCCCGCCGCAGATCCGCGAAGAGGTGGCCCGCAGTGGTACGTACCAGGCATCGATGGCTTCGGCGCGCGGGCTGGGCGGTGGCCGTGCTGGTGGGGGTGGCCATCCTGGGAGTTGCCGCCTTGTGGCCGTTGACACCGAGCGTGGCTGGGGCCGCCCAGCTGGTTCGGACGCACCTGAGCGGTCTTCACAGCTCTGAGCTCGTGGTCTTGCCGCAGCCCGACCGGGTGGGGCAGGCGCTGATCGCGACCGAGGATAGTCGCTTCTGGCAGACGCCGGGGATCGACCCGGTCAGCACGCTGCGGGCGGGCCTGGCGACCGTGACCGGAAACATCGACACCGGCGCCGCCACCCTCGAGCAGCAGCTCGCCAAGAACCTCTACTACCCTCAGAACGACGGGGTTCTCTCCAAGGTGAAAGAGGCCGAGCTCTCCCTGAAGCTGGACACGCACTACTCCAAGAACGACATTCTGCGGCTGTACCTGGCCGACGTGTACTTCGGCCACGGTTTCTACGGCCTGCCGGCGGCGGCCTACGGCTACTTCGGCGTGAGCCCGGCCCAGCTGAGCTGGGCCCGGGCCAGCATGCTGGCCGGTCTGGTCCAGGCCCCTTCGGCATACGACCCGATCGACCACCTGTCCACCGGGCGCTTGCGTCAGCGGCACGTCCTGAACCGCTTGGTCGCCACGAAGGTCCTGTCCCGGGCACAGGGCGACGCGGCCTTTGCCGCCCCCCTGGGTCTGCGCTGATCCGCTGAAACCAGTTGCCGGTCAGCGAGTGACCGCGCCAAGGAAGCTGGCCGCGACCGGGACCGCGGAGGTTGCACCGAACCCGGCGTCTTCCACGACCACGGCCACCGCGACGTTGCCGCGGAAGGCCGCGAACCAGGCGTCCGTGGGCGGGTTCGACCCAGTGCCGATCTCGGCTGTCCCGGTCTTGCCGAAGACCGGGGTCCCGGGCAGGTTCGCGCCGTTACCGGTTCCCGAGGTGACCACGGCCCGCATCGCCTGCTGGAGCCCGGCAACGACCGCTGCCGGCAGCGGATGGCTGACCGCCGACGGGCCGGGGCTCACGTGGGGCTGGTTCCAGGTCCCGGAGGCGGCCGCAGCAGCGATGGCCGCGATGGACAACGGGCTGGTCAGCACGGTTCCCTGACCAAAGGTAGACATCGCGTATCCCGAGCCGGTAGCGCCGGCCGGGTAGGAGCAGCCATAGGAGGGGACCGTCAGCGGGGCGTGGCCCGTGTCGCAGCCCATCAGCTTGGCCGCTGTGGCCAGCGAGCCGGTGGGCAGGGCCTCGGCCAGGTTGATGAACGAGGTGTTGCAGGACACCGCAAAAGCCTGCAGCAAGAGGGATACTGCCGAACGACTCACCACCGGAGTTGTGCATGGTGGTGCCGTCCACGGTGGCCGTGGGGCTGCAGGATGTGGGAGAGGCCAGGGTGCGCCCGGACATCATAGCCGCGGTCAGGGTCACCATCTTGAACGTGC
>DATCQG010000386.1:0-13242 GCA_036569625.1 Dermatophilaceae bacterium
CGCGAGCTCGGCGAGCAGCTTGGCGGTGTGGTCGATCTCGGCGAAACGGTCGAGCTGGTCGCGGGCGACGTTGAGCAGCAGCGAGTATGCCGGCCTGACCGCGGCGGCGAACTTCAGCGCATGTGCCTCATCGAGCTCCAGCACTGCGATGTCCGCCCTGAGCCGTCCCGACAGGGGGATCTCGGCCAGCATCGAGGAGATGACACCGCGGGTGAAGTTGCTGCCCGTGGGGTTCGTGAACACGGTGAGCCCGTGCTCTCGCAGGATGGCGACCAACATCTTGGTCGTTGTCGTCTTGCCGTTGGTGCCGGTGACCACGACGACACCACGGGGCAGGCCCGCGAGTGCGTGGGTGAGGAACCGCGGGTCTACGGTCTCGACCACCAGCCCCGGCAGCGCCGACCCGCCACCTCTCAGCCTGGATGCGGCACGAGCTGCCTTGCCTGCGGCCACGGCCAAAGAGGTCCTCAACACCCGATCACCCTAACGGCGCAAGGGTGCGGGGACGGACCTCGTCCGTCGCCCGCACCCTTCCGGTCCCCCGGTCAGCTCAGCGGAGCTGCCTTCTGCACGAACTCGTTGGTGAACGTCTTGGTGAGGTCGATCGACTTGCCCTGCACCTTCGGGTTGAAGGCCGAGAGGACCGCCAGGCAGGTCGCTGGGCCGTCTGCGGGCATCATCCCCGTGGGGTTGTAGATTCCCTTCTCGTTCGCGAGTGCCGAGATGTAGGCCGCCTTGCCCACGCCTGCGTAGTAGTCCGGTGGCATCTGGTCAGCAATTTCAGTCGCGGAGTGGCCCGCGATCCACTTCAATGTGGCCACGTAGGCGTTGACCAGCTTCTGCACGACGTCCTTGTGCGCGGTGACGTAGTCGCTCTGCATGTAGAGCGAGGTCGCCGGGTAGGTGCCGCCTAGCGCCTGCTTGGCCCCCTCCGCCGTACGCATGTCCTCCAGGATGTATCCGGTCTTGTCCGCAAGGACCTTGGAGACCGTCGGCTCCGTTGTCATGGCGCAGTCAACGCTCTTGTGCTGCATCGCTGCGATGAGGGTCGCGCCGGCCTGGACGCCGATGCGGCGGGTCTGTGAGGGGTCGACGCCGTTCTTCTTGCCGAGGTACTGCGTGAGGAAGTCGGTCGAAGAGCCGGTGTCGGTGATGCCGAGGTGGGCGCCCTTCCAGTCTGCCGGCGACTTGATCTTGCCCTTGAGGTCGGTGCGACACAGCTCGACCTCGCCCGGGACCTGCAGCATCGAGACCACTGCCTCGGCGAACTTGCCCTGGCCCTGCAGCGCGATCGTGTGGTCGTAGAAGCCACCAGTGCCCTCGACCTGACCGGCGATCATCTGCGTGGTGGCGTCCACGCCCGCGCCCTCGTCCTGGAGGGAGACGTTGACGCCGGCCTTGTCGTAGTACCCGAGCTGCTTGGCCAGCATGAACGGCAGGTAGATCTGCTTGTTGAGGCCGCCGACCATGATCTTGATCGTGTCGCCGGTGGCCTTGGCGGTCGATCCGGTCCCGGTGGCGCCGTTGGCCCCCGAACCGGAGGCGGCGTTGTTGGCGCAACCAGCCAGGGCCAGGGCTGCGACGCAAACCAGGGAACCGGCTGCGCGAGAGCGTGACTTCATGAGACTTCTCCTTAGTGGGGGTATGACGGATGAGCAGGGTTGTGAGCACGAATCGAGCGGGTGCGGTACCCGGGTGGGGCACCCTCAGAGGACGGCGAGGTCTGCCTCACCGTGCTGCGGCGGGCGCCACCGCAAAAGGCGTCGTTCGAGTCGGGTGATGAGGAACTCGGCCAGGAGCGCGATCACGGCCGTCAGCACCATGCAGGCGAGCACGCCGCTCTGGTTGAAGTTGCCCTGGGCGGACTTGATCAGGTTGCCCAGCCCCCGGTCCGAGCCGAGGAACTCTCCGACGATGGCGCCGATGATGGCGAACCCGAAGCTCACGTGAAGGCTGGCCAGGATCCAGGTGAACGCCGACGGCATGACCACCTCAGTGGTGATCTTCCATCGCGAGGCTCCCAGCAGCTTGGCATTGGCCATCAGGTTGCGGTCGACCTCTCGCGTGCCCTGGAAGGCGTTGAAGAAGACGCCGAAGAAGACAAGCACGATGACGAGCAGCACCTTGGAGGTCAGGCCGAGGCCGAAGGCCACCACGAAGAGCGACCCGAGCACGATTCGCGGGATGGAGTTGGCCACCTTGATGTAAGGCGCGAACACGTCAGCCAGGATCTTGATGCGTCCCAGGGCGATTCCCGCCACCACCCCGGCGACCACGCCGATGACGAAGCCGAGCGCCGCCTCCTCGAGGGTGACCTGGATCTGCTCGCCGAGGCTGCCCTGGGACGTGCCGTTCGAGGTCCACGTGACGATCTGGTCCCAGACGGCGCTGGGCTGGCTGAAGAAGAACGGGTCGATCAGCTTGGTCCGGGCGGCGAGCTCCCAGCCGCCGAGCCACACGGCAAGAACGGTGAGCTGAAGGGCGATGACGAGCCGGCGGCGCTTGGCCCGGGCCCGGCCGGCCGTCTTCACGCCACGTCCAGGTCGGCTTGGGTAGCGCCCGAGGTGGTCGTGCGGGAGTAGGCCTCCTGAACCTCGTCACGCAGAGCCTCCCAGATCCTCTCGTAGGTGGCGACGAACCGCGGGTCGAATCGGATCTCCTGCACGACGCGGGGCCGCGGCAGGTCGATGTGGAACTCAGCCTTCACGGTCCCCGGACCGGCGGTGAGGACGATGACCTTGTCGGCGAGCGCAATCGCCTCTTCGAGGTCGTGGGTGACGAAGACGACCGCCGGCCTGGTCTGATCCCACAGGTTCAACAGCTCGGTGGACATGATCGAGCGGGTCTGCACGTCCAGAGCACCAAACGGCTCGTCCATCAACAGAACTCGCGGCCGGTTGATCAGCGTCTGAGCCAGTGCGACGCGCTTTCGCATGCCGCCGGAGAGCTGATGGGGGTAGCGGTCCTCGAAGCCGTTCAGTCCCACCCTGCGGATCCAGTCGCGCGCCTGCTCCCTGGCGCTGGTTTTACCCATCCCGCGGAAGAGTGGCCCCGCTGACACGTTGTCCAGCACCGACTTCCAGGGGAAGATCGCGTCCTGCTGGAAGACGAACCCGGTGCCGGTGTCGATGCCCGAGACGGGCTTGCCGTCGACGAACGCCTCACCGGCAGAGGGCGACTCGAGGCCCGAGATCAATGTCAGGGTCGTCGACTTGCCACACCCCGTCGGTCCGACCACCGCGCAGAACTGTCCGTCCTCCACGGTGAGGCTGATGTCCTGCAGCGCGGTGAAAGTGCCGCCGTCCGCCGTGGCGAACTTCTTGGTGATGTTGCGCAACTCGATGGCCGCCATGGCGATCGCCTCTCGTCGATGTGATGGGCGTCACCATATGAACGAGGCTTGCACGGCGGGAAGTCTTGTGAGCGTTGGGGCGGATACCCGCGATACGAGTGGTTCTGTGCATTTTTCTCAGCCATCCTGAGGTATGCGTCCGCACAGCACCACGCTCGCCTCGCGAATCCTGATCGCCGTGTTGGGGATCGTCGCCGTCACGATGGCGATGGGGTTCGGGCTCTATGCCTCCCTGGCCCGGTCAACGGCCGACACCAACGCCAGGGTGCGGGCGTCCAACATTGCCGCTGCTGTTGGCGATATGTCGGTCGTGGCGACGGCGCTTGCTGCGGGAGATCCTCATGGCACCATCCGCGGGATCGCGGACAAGGTGGTGAAGGACACCGGCGCTGCCTATGTCGTGGTGATCGGCGCGAACGGGCTCCGCTACTCCCACCCCAACCCGGCACTGATCGGCAGGCGGATCGAGGAGCAGGTCGTGGCCCTGGACGGTCGCACCCACACCGGCGTGGACAACGGCAGCCTGGGCCGGTCAGCGAACGCACGCGTCCCGATCCGCGACAGCACCGGGAAGCCCATCGGCGAGGTCTCGGTCGGGATCCTCGAGACCAAGGTGGCGGCACAGCTGGGCCAGGTGTTGGCGGCCGCGATCCTGTACACCGGGCTGGCCCTTGCGGTTGGCGTGGTGGCGTCGCTGATCCTTGCGCGGGCGATCAAACGGGTGACGTTCGGCCTCGAACCAGCGGAGATCGTGGCTCTGGTTCAGGAGCGAGAGGCGATGTTGCACGGCATCCGTGAGGGCGTTGTCGGCTTCGACCGGCAGGGCCGCATGAACGTCATCAACGACGAGGCGCGGCGACTGCTCGACCTGACCGGAGCCACCATCGGGCAAGAGCTGGACGAGCTGGTGCCGCCGGGGCGTCTGCACGACATCCTCTCCGGAGCGGTGACGGACGCGGACGCCGTTGCTGTCACGGATGAGAATCTGCTGGTGATCAACCGGATGCCGGTTACCGTGGCGGGCCGCAAGACCGGTTCCGTGGTGACCATCCGTGACCGCACCGAGATGGAGGCATTGATGAGACAGCTGGACTCGGTCGAGAGCATCACGAACGCTCTGCGGGCCCAGGAACATGAGTTCTCCAACCGGTTGCACGCACTGTCCGTGCTGCTCGAGCTCGGCGAGATCGAAGAGGCAACCTCGTATGCCGGTCAGCTCACGACCAAGGCCACCCTCGAGGCCGACGATGTGCGAGCCCGGATAGGTCCGCCGGTGGTGGCGGCCCTGCTGCTCGCCAAGATGACGGTGGCCTCGGAGCGGGGCGTTGAGGTGAGGCTGCATCCGGACAGTCGGATGCCCAACGGGGCTCGCGACCACACAGCTCTTCTGACCGTTCTGGGCAATCTCGTCGACAATGCCGTGGACGCCGTGGCCGCAAACCAGCAGGAAGACCGCCCTCGGCAGGTGGTCGTGCAGCTCGAAGAGACAGACCACGAGGTGAACCTCTCGGTCGTTGACACGGGTCCCGGCATACCGCCTGACCAGCTTGAGCAGGTCTTCGTTGACGGCTACTCGACGAAGGCACCACGTGGTGGCCTGCGTCGCGGCGTGGGTCTCGCGCTGGTCCATCGCCTGGTCCTGCGGGCTGGGGGCTCGATCGTCGTGACCTCGACGGCGGGAGCCCGGTTCGACGTACGGCTCCCGCTGGACCGGCGGGAGGCGGTGTCGTGATCCGCACCCTCGTCGTCGACGACGACTACCACGTAGCGCACGCACACGCCCTGAGTGTTGGCCGGGTGGCCGGGTTCTCCGTTGTCGGGGAGGCGCATTCGGCCGAGGAGGCGCGCCTCCTCATCAAGGCCGAGCGACCTGACCTGTTGTTGCTGGACATGTACCTGCCGGACTACAACGGGCTGGAGCTGGTTCGGCGCCTCACGAGCGAGTCAGCCGATTCGGCGGAGTCCGATGCGTCCGGACACGTCCCGGACTTCCTGCTGGTGACGGCGGCCCGGGACATCGAGTCCGTGCGCTCCGCCATGAAGCTGGGGGCCGTCTACTACCTGGTCAAGCCGTTTACGTTCGCGGCGCTGCGCGAGCAGCTCGAGTCCTACCGTCAGTGGCGCCAACGACTCGAACGTTCTCAAGAGGCAGATCAGGGCACGGTCGACGCGTTGTACGGCCTGTTGCGCTCCCCAGCGGCTGCCTCCGCCACCCGTAGCAACCTGCCGCCCACGATGGCGCGTGTGCTCGACATCGTGCGGTCCTCTGCAACTCCGTTGGGAGCCGCCGATGTTGCAGAGCGTCTGGGGGTGAGCCGCCCGACGGCGCAACGCTACCTGGCGATACTGGTCCAGAAGCAGCTGATCGACCTCGACCTCGCCTACGGGGCGACGGGGCGACCCGAGCACCGCTACCTTGCTCGCTCGCCTCGACGCTGACCACAGGACCAACTCCGAAAAGTCGTGCTATTTGGTCTTGGGACCAGCCTCCTTGCTCAATGGCTGGCTGAAACCGCAGGTCAGGCTTGGTGGCTTACTCCCGGCTCAGACCCCGCTCGACGGCGCCGATCAAGTACGGTCGGAGCTCGCGGGCCGGAATGATCTTGTGGACAGAGCCGACTGCCAGCGCCCTCTCGATGTTGTGGATCTGCTCGAACTCGTCCGCCACCTCACCGACCTTCTCCGAGCGAACCTGCGCGCGCAGGCCAGCCAGCTCGACCCGCAGGCGGGGGCGTTCGACCTCGTCGGCCTCCGCCAACGCGGCCTCCATCGCCTTGATCCGGGGGTCCTCGGATGTGCGGGTCGCGACGTCACGAGTGAACACGACGGCCGCGGCGGGAGCACCCCCGATCACCGACGAGAACGAACCTTCGACGGCGATGACCTCCATGTTGCTGTTCAAGACGCTGGAGAAGACCACGAAGGAACCCCCGTGAAAGCGCGAGATCACACAGAAGACGATCGGACCCTCGAAGTTGACGATGGCCCGGCCGATCTCGGCACCGTACTCAAGCTGCATCCCGCGCAGCGACTCAGGCGAACCGTCGAAACCTGACAGGTTCGCCAGCACCACCAAAGGTCGGTTGCCGCTGGCCGCGTTGATGGCTCGCGCGGTCTTCTTGGACGATCTGGGGAACAGCGTTCCGGCGGTCCACTGGTCCGGACCGTCTGCGGGGAACCAGCCCCGCCGAGGTATCGGCCGAGACTCGATGCCGAGCACCTCGATCGGATATCCGCCAAGGTGGGCGTCCATGACAACCGTCGTGTCGGCATCGGCCATGCCTGCCCAACGCTCGAGTACTGTGTGGTCCTGGTCGACCACGGCACGCATGACAGTGCGGATGTCGAAGGGCTTCTTGCGCTCCTTGTTGACCTCGTCGGAGAAGATGTCCCCCACCGTCGTGAAGTCGCTGCCGGGATGCAGGTGCGGGTAGCTGCGCACATCACGGTCGTGCGGGTCGCTGCTGAGCGCCCGACGCCCGACATGTTCACCCGGCGCGATGTACGTGTGCTCGTAATGGGCGAACAATGTTCTGCACGCCGCCCACAGGTTGGGCGCCCAGTACTGCGCCTGTCCGTTCGGCCCCATGACGCGGTCGTATCCACCGATACCGAAGTTGTCCTCAGCTGATACGCCGCCGGAGTAATCGAGCGAGTGCTTGCCGGTCAGGACCATTGCGCTGTCCGGCGTCATGACCAGGATGCCCTTAGTGTGCAAGAGCATGGTCGCTTCAGCGTTCCAGTACGGCTGCGCCCCGACGTTGATCCCGGCCACCACCACGTTCACCTCGCCACCGGCCTGGGTGAAGGTGATCAACCGGCGCAGAGCCCGGGCCACCCAGTCCATGTTCTCGGTGCCGCTTTCCATCGAGATCATGGCACCGGAGGACAGGGCGAACCATTCAACGGGCACCGCCATCTCGTCGGCGAGGTCCAGGGCGGCAATGACCCGCGCGCACTCTGCCTCGGCAACCGAACCGAGCGACTTGGTCGGATCACCGAACAGAGCGACCCGCACCATGCCCTCGGGGTAGCGGGCGGAGGGTGTCGACACCAGACCGGCGACGATCCCCGCGCTGTTTCGCCCCACGGGGCGATCGACCGGCGCGAGCCGACCGGCCCCATCCAGGTCGAGCTCGGTGAAGGTGCCACCTGCCCCGGTGAGCATGGGGACGATCTCGTAGGGATAGACGGTGCCACGGGCCCGCGCGCGCCGCACCTTCTGGGTGTACTCGTCCACAGCTGCCAGCGGTTCACTCGAAGGCTCGCTCACGCTTACGCCGACACCCGCCCCGGGCCGGTAGGTGAAGACCAACGCCACCTCGTTGGGTTCTGCGTCCGGCTGGGTCCGGTGTCGAACCCGCATCGTGATCTCCTCCAGTCCGGCCCCCACCGTCATTGGTGCGCTCGCTCGAGCGAAGGCGCTCAGCTCCTTGAGGGGGATCTCGATCGGAGGCCATACGTACAGAACGATGCGGTTCGCGTCGAGCCTGGGTGTTGTCCCGCGCTCGGCCTGGCTGGAGCGCATGCTCTCCAGGCAGGCGGCGAGCTTGCGCTCGACGGCGGGAAAAGCGACAGCCTGGCCTGAGGAGTCCCGCAGCGGAGTGACGTCATGTATCTCAGCAAACGCCACGAGGCGCTCATCGGCGGGGTTGTCGCGCGCGACGCAGCGGAAGAGATAGGTGTCCTCTGTCGCAGGAAGGGGGGTGCCTGTGAAGTTCTTCAACCGCCACAGGTCAAAGCGTTGACCGATCATCGGGTGCATGCCGCGGATGACACGCTCCTCCTCCATCCGCCCCTGTGATGGCCGGAACGTGAACTGGACATGCGTCCCGGTGTGGTCGCATACCGTGACAGTCACGCGTCTCCCAATGACGAGAACCGGGAGTTCGGCCAGAGTGTCCGCCAACCTCGCAGAGAGCCCGTCAGGGTCGACTGACGGGTCGTCCGACGACAAATAGAGGTCGACGACGAGGTTGGTCGGATCGGCAAAGGCTGTGGCCAGACCAGCAACGCTGACGAGGCAGGCGCCCAGCTCTGAGAGGTCACCTATGGCCGAGACAAGGTGGAAACCCTTGCCGCCCAGCTGATAGGCGCCAGTGACGAACTGTCGACCTTCGAGCTGGAAGGCGCGGACGTCCTGCAGCCGGCGGATCTTGTAGTAGCGCCGGGTGAGCACCTCCAGCAAGGGCTCCAACCCGAAGCTGTTGACTCCGATGCGCTTGGCCAGCAGCCCGATCAGCGGCTCGGGGCCCGCCGTCAAGGTCTCGATCCTCTTTGCGTAGTCGACTGCACCCTGGTGCTCGTCGAGGTACTGAAGCTGTTCGCGGACTCGTGAGTAGACCTGCTCTCGCGCAGCCAGGATGAGGGGGTTGTCGAAGAACCGGAACCTGATGCTCCGGGCGAGGTCACCTACGGTGGGGTAGCGCAGCTGTGTCGCGACGATCAGCCTGTCGAGAACCTCCATCATCTCGTCGCGGGCGGGACCCGTGGATGCCTCTGGCTCGCCCAACCACCGCTGAAGCAGAGCGGTGATCACCGGGGTCTGGTCGGCAGCACCCTGCTGGGCCAGGAAGACCCGGTAGACCGCCTCCTCCAGCTCCGGACTCCTTTCCAGATCTGCGATGCCGTAGTGGCGAAGCACTCGCGACAACCTGGTCCGGAACGCATCTGGCAGGCGCTCCTGCTCAACATCGAGGGAGTGCAGGTAGGTGTGGAAGTGCTCCTGTGGACTGTGGACGCGCTCTTCCGGATCTTCCTCGGCGCTGGTGGGCCGGTTGCGCGACAGCTCGCACAGGTCGGCGAATGTGGTGAGCAGCGCTAGCTCCTCGCGCCTCAGCTCGTCGTCCGGCGCGAGCTCCTTGCGCAGCTCGCCGTACTCGGCCACGAGTGTGCGAGCCCGCTGCGCGCTCACGTCATAGCCGGTGATCATGGCCTGCAGCGCTTCGAGGTGCTCGTGCGCGCGCGTCGCCGCATCCGGCCCACGGCCGGATATCGGTGCACTGAAGCTGACTGCCGGGGGGACAGGGTCAGTGGCCTGGCCAACGGATCGATCAAGGCGCACCAGCGGCGCCCCCGCGTCCACCTGGGAGTTGACCCGGGCCAGAACCTCTCGTACCCGCCCCGAGCGGGGAGCGCGCACCGTGGTCTGCAGCTTCATGCTTTCAAGGACGGCGATCGTCGTTCCCGCCTCTACCTCCTCGCCTGCCGTGACCAGGACTGCTACCACCACTGCCGGCGCAGGCGCGCGAACCAATCCGGACTGGTCCCCCCGGATCCGGTGGCTTACGCCGTCAACCTCGACCAGGTACCCAGCGGGGCCGGCCACAGAGACGATGTGAAAAAGTGCTTCACCCAGCTGGAGCCGGGTCTCGAAAGAACTCAGGCGGTCGACCTCGACGTCGATGAGTCCGCCGTCCACCTCCAGTCGGTACCGGCGGGGGCCGACCTGGGCAACGACCACCCGATGGGCGCGCGCGCGGTAGCCGAGCTCGATCTGGCGACCGACGGCGTGCCTGGCCCTTGGTCGACCACCGCGGGCGGAGCCCAGGAAGCTGCGTCGCTCAAGCGCCTCCTCTGCGTCGTACTCATCGATGGCCACGCTGAGCAGGGCAATGTCGGCGTGGCGAGCTGGTGCTAGGGCCCTGGAAGCGTCGATACGGTCCAGCCAGCTGGTGTCCGCCTCACCGGACACGACCTCCGGACGGGCCAGCAGGTCGAGCAAGAAGGACTTGTTGGTCGTGCCGCCCCGGAGAACGACCGTGGTCTCGCGAAGTGCGCAACGCAGCCGGGACAAGGCCTCGGGGCGGTCCTGCCCCCAGGCGATGATCTTGGCGACCATTGAGTCGTAGCCCGGGGGAATCACGTCACCGGCAGCGATCCCGGTGTCGACACGGATGCCCGGACCGGAGGGCAGATTGAGCAGCGCCACAGTCCCAGGCGCGGGCGCAAAACCCTGATCGGCATCCTCGACGTTGAGACGGGCCTCGATCGCATGCCCGACATCAGGCGGTGGTTGCCCGACCAGCCGCTGGCCATCAGCTACGAGCAGCTGCAACTTGACCAGGTCGAGCCCGGTGGTGGCCTCGGTGACCGGATGGTCGCTCTGCAGCCGGGTGTTCACCTCGACCAGGGCGAAGGTCTCCTCGGTCGGCTGGTAGATGAACTGGACGGTCCCCACCCCGCAGTAGCCCGCGGCCTGTACCAAGGCGACTGCCGCGGTCCGGAGCCCAGCCTCCTGCTCGGCGCTCAGTGCCGGTGAACGAGACTCCTCGACCAGCTTCCAGTTGTTGCGCCGCTGGATGGAACAGTCACGGACCCCAGGCGCCCAAACTTTTCCGTGCGCGTCGGCGATGATCTGCACCTCGACGTTGCGACCACCGCGGACCAGACTCTCCATGAAGACGACCGGATCGCCGAACGCCTTCTCGGCCTCGGTCTGGGCGCGGTCGAAGGCGGCCCCCAGCTCGTCGGCCGATCGCACGACCCAGATGCCCCGAGCACCCCGACCGCTCCTGGCCTTGATCGCGAGCGGGTATCCGATGGCGTCGCCATGTCGAGCTGCATCCGCCGGGCTCGACACCGGTCCACCGCTCCACGCGGCCAACGGAACGCGGGTCCTCTCTGCCAGCCGCCTGACCTCGATCCTGTCGCAGAGCTGCCGCATGACCCGGGCCGGTGGGCCGATGAAGACCAGGCCCAGACGTTCGCAGAGGTCCGCGAAGGCCGGGTCCTCGGCCACGAAGCCCCAGCCCACCCACACCGCATCGGCTTGGCTGGCCCGTAGGGCCCGCTCGAGCTCCACGTGGTCCAGGTAAGGGCCGCTTGGCGAACCGACGTCACGCAGGCAAACCGATTCGTCGGCCGCACGCACGAAGAGTGCCCGCTGCTCAGCCTCGGTATGAAAGGCGATGATTTTGATGCCGGAGCCATGCTCTTCGTTCAGCTCCCGCACCGCCCGGGTGAGCCGTACCGCAGGCTCACCCCTGCTGACCACCGCGATCCGAGTGAACATGTGTGAGCCTCCATCGTTCAGCAGTGATCCTTGCTCGCCAGGCCATTGAACTCCCTTTTCCCGGAAACGCGACGTCAACTTCCTCCCACGGAATCCAGTCCGACCCGTCCGAGGCTCGCTCCAGCACCAGGGCTGCTACCTCCGGGTTGATCCACTCCGGGTCCTCTCCGGCGAACCCCAATTCCATCCACAACCGTCGATGGCGAGCTGCAAAACCGCAGGTCAGGCTTGGTGGCTCACTCCCACTCGATGGTGCCCGGCGGCTTGCTCGTCACATCGAGCACTACGCGGTTGACCTCAGGCACCTCGTTGGTGATCCGGGTCGAGATCCTGGCCAGCACGTCATACGGGACGCGGGTCCAGTCAGCGGTCATCGCATCCTCGGAGGAGACGGGGCGCAGCACGATCGGGTGGCCGTAGCTGCGACCGTCGCCTTGAACACCAACGGATCTCACACCGGCCAGCAGAACAACCGGGCACTGCCAGATGTCGCGGTCAAGGCCGGCGGCGGTGAGCTCCTCGCGGGCAATCGCGTCGGCAGCGCGCAGGATCGAGAGCCGCTCGGCCGTCACATCGCCGACGATACGGATGGCGAGGCCGGGACCGGGGAACGGCTGGCGCCACACGATCGCCTCGGGAACGCCGAGCGCGAGGCCTACCTGGCGGACCTCGTCCTTGAACAGCATCCGCAGCGGCTCGATGAGCTTGAACTGAAGGTCATCTGGCAGCCCACCCACGTTGTGGTGCGACTTGATGTTGGCGGTGCCCGTGCCGCCGCCGGACTCCACGACATCGGGATAGAGGGTCCCCTGAACCAGCCACTCGACGGGATGACGAGACCCGTCACCAGACCCGACCAGATCGCGCGCCGCCTGCTCGAAGCAGCGGATGAACTCTCGGCCGATGATCTTGCGCTTCTGCTCAGGGTCCGAGACTCCGGCCAAGGCATTCAGGAACTGCTCACGAGCGTCAACGACGACCAACGAGACTCCGGTAGCCGCGACGAACTCCTTCTCGACCTGCTCGGCCTCGCCGGAGCGCAACAGCCCGTGGTCGACGAACACGCAGGTCAGCTGGTCGCCCACTGCACGTTGCACAAGAGCCGCGGCAACCGAGGAGTCGACGCCTCCAGAGAGCGCGCAGAGCACCCGGGCTGAGCCGACCTGCTCGCGGATCGCGGCCACCTGGACATCGACAACGTTGGATGCCGTCCAGTCCGCGACCAGACCGGCACCCCTGATCAGGAAGTTCTCCAGGACGCGCTGGCCATAGGTGGAGTGGACCACCTCGGGGTGCCACTGCACGCCATACAGCCTGCGCGCGTCGTCCTCGAAGGCTGCCACCGGCGCACCCGGGCTCGAGGCGGTGACCTTCATCCCTGCCGGCGCCTCGGTGACCGAGTCACCATGCGACATCCACACCGACTGCTCGGCGGTCTGCCCGTTGAACAAGGTCGAGGCCAGGTCGGAGACCGTCGCCCGGGTCGAGCCGTACTCACCGCCTCCGGTGTGCGCGACCGTGCCCCCGAGTGCCTGGACCATCGCCTGGAAGCCGTAACACATGCCGAACACCGGTACCCCTGCTGTCAGCAGCGCGGCGTCCAGAGCCGGCGCGCCCTCGGCATAGACCGACGACGGCCCGCCGGAGAGCACGATGGCGGCAGGGTCCTTGGCGAGCATGTCGGCAACGGACATGGTGTGCGGCACGACCTCGCTGTAGACGTTGGCCTCACGCACCCTCCGGGCTATCAGCTGGGCATACTGCGCCCCGAAGTCGACAACGAGAACGGGCCGTGCGGACAGCGGAACGAGCGCTTCAGTCACCCGGCAAGGCTACCGGCCAGCTGCGCCTCGACCTCACGGGCGACCTTCCGCTC
>DATCQG010000387.1:0-2242 GCA_036569625.1 Dermatophilaceae bacterium
CGAGCAACAGGATCTGGAAACGCGCCTGCTGGCCCCCGGAGAGCGACTCGAAGGTCTGTTCCGACGCGCGAGCGAGCTCATAGCGATCCAGCGCCCTGGCTGCTTCCTCCCTGGGCTTGCCCTCACGATGTTCATCACCTCTGTGCAGGATCTCCAACAGGGTTCGTCCCATCAGCGCGGGGTGCTGGTGGGTCTGGGCGAACCATCCCGGTCGCACTCGCGAGCCCAGGCGTGCGATGCCAGCGTGCTGGACCGTGACCGGCTGCACGTCACCGACGGGGCGATGCTCCGGCGCCGGGTCACTGCCGCCAGCGGCCAGAAGTCGCAGGAAGTGGGACTTGCCGGATCCGTTGCTGCCCAGGACTGCTACCCGCTCGCCATACCAGATCTCCATGTCGAACGGCTTCATCAGACCGGTCAGCTCGAGCCGCTCGCAGATGACGGCACGTTTGGCGGTCCGACCGCCCTTGAGCCGCATCCGGACGTTCTGCTCATGCGGGACCAGCTCGGGCGGCCCGACTTCCACGAACCGGCGAAGCCGCGTCTCGGCGGCCTGAAGCTTGGGTGCCATGTCGGAGTTGTACGAAGCCTTTTGGCGGTACATGTTCACCAGCGCCTTGAGCTTGGCATGCTCCTCGTCCCAGCGACGACGCAGCTCTTCCAGCCTGCTGTTCCGGTCGATCCGCGCCTGGTGATAGGTCGAGAAACGGCCGGCGTGAACCCACAGTGTCGAGCCCGCGGCACCGGGCTCCAACGTGGCGACCCGCGTAGCGACCCGATCGAGCAGCTCCCGGTCGTGGCTGATGAACAGCACTGTCTTGGGAGAGGCGATCAGCTGTTCCTCGAGCCAGAGCTTGGTCGACACATCCAGATAGTTGTCGGGTTCGTCGAGCATCAGCACCTCTTCGGGCCCTCGCAGCAGGGCCTCGAGCACCAGCCGCTTCTGCTCTCCTCCGGACAGCGTGCACACAGAGCGCCACTGCGCCTGCTCGAACGGTATGCCGATCGCCGCCACCGTGCAGACATCCCACAGCGTCTCGTGCTCGTACCCACCGGCGTCGGCCCAGTCGGCCAGTGACTGCGCGTACGCCATCTGGACAGCCTCGTCGTCGACCTCCATCATCCGCATCTCGGCCGCGTCGAGTGCTGCAGCAGCCGCGCGGACGGCGGACGGTGCCACGCTGACCAGCAGGTCGCGGACGCTCGAGTCGTCGGCCACGGACCCGATGAACTGGCGCATGACGCCCAGCCCGCCGCTACGCGTCACGGCTCCCTCGACCGCGGCCAGGTCCCCGCTGACGATCCGTGACAACGTGGTCTTGCCGGTGCCGTTGGGGCCGATCAGAGCGACCTTGGCGCCCTCGCCCACCCTCAGGCTCACTCCGTCGAGCAGCGGGCGTCCATCAGGCAGGACGAAGCTGACGGCATTCACATCGAGGTGACCCACAACAGGCCACTGTGACGCATCGGGAGGGCCGGTGTCACCTCGTTATCAGGAGCTGGTGCCACGACCGGGCCACCCGCCCGACGAGGCACCGGTTGCCCGGGGGTCGTGAGTGGCTCCATCCGCTCAGGCGAGCAACATCCTGCTCCACAGGTCCACCAACAATGCTTGGTATCGCGCGGGCGTCCAGTCCCGCTGTTCCAGCAACAGCCAGTACTCGGCGGCGTTGGTCGACCACACCACGTCCGCGACCTCCTCGTCGGCCAGGTCATCGCGCAGCTCGCCGGTCGAACGCAGGTCGGCGGCAAAGAGCCGCATGTTGGCCGCTCGTCGCTTCACCAGACGTTGCCACGCGGCAGCGCAGTCGGCGTCGCTCTCCCCCGCTGCGCGAAGGGCTTCCTGCAGGGGTGCGGTCCGCGGGACAAGCCCTGCCACCGCGGCCGCGTAGACCCTGATCTTCCCCAGAGCGGACGGTTCGGTCCGGATCGCCAGCACGTAGTCACGCTGTTCAGCGGGCACCGGCTCGTCCGCCCCACCCAGCACCATGTCGATGACGGCGAGCACCAGCTCCGGCTTGCGCCCTACCGAGGCGTACACCGTGTCCACCGACACCCCGGCCAAATGAGCGATATCCGCGACGGAGGTAGCGGCATACCCCCTGTCCTGCAACAAATCCCGTGCTGCCGTCAGGACGGACGAACGCGTGGTCGCCGCCTGCTCGCGGCGGTGCGGCGAGCGGTAGCTGCGGGTCTTGACTTGCTTCGGCACGCGTCCTAGCCTAGCAGTATTCATCCGAAG
>DATCQG010000388.1:0-9433 GCA_036569625.1 Dermatophilaceae bacterium
CGACCCGCGAGGGAGTCCGGCAGCGTCACCGCCTGGATCGGGGTGGGGATGGTGATGTCTGCCGCCGCAAGGACGTCGGACAGTGAAGTGGGCACGCCAAGGCTGGCGAAGGTGGTGTCAGAAGACACAGGTGGGTACTCCGGAAACGTAAGAGGGTCGTTCTGCCCGGCGCAAACCGGTGAGGTCGCGGCGCGTGGCTATCGACATGAAGAAGCAGTCCGAGGCAGAACTGTGCGGACCGCTGTGATCAGTCTAAGGGGTCACGGGGACACAGATGACGCATCGCACGTCGAACAGCACCCGGTCGAGCGTTCAGCCGTGCTCAGTCCTGGCCGCCGATGTCCACCGAATATCCCTCGTAGACCAGGTCGGCGCCACGCTGACGGTGGCGAACCAGCGCGGCGAGGAGCTTCGTGCCGCGGTCGCGCACCACGTCCAGGTCCGCGAGCATCGAGTCGCCCCGGGCGAACGCCTCTGCCGCCTTGCCGACCAGCGAGAGAAGCTCTCCGATGAGCTCGGACAGTGCCTTGTGGTCCACCGTCAGCGAGTCGACTGCGTGCGCCAGCCGCGGCGAGGTTCGGATAACCCGGTTGTAGAGACCGGTCACTCCCTCGGTGAGCTCCACATGGTCGCGGAAGTCGCTGGAGAGCGCCAACAGTGCGGCGGACACCCTTTCGACCCAGACCATCTGCCGGCCGGGGACCGGAGCCGCCAGCGCCTGTTCGAGGGAGTTGATCGACTCGAGCAGCTCGGCGCGGCGGCGGCGCAGCTCGCTGAGATGCGCGTCGGATTCGTCGTCAAGTCTGTTTTGCGCGCCTTCGGCGATGTTGGTCATGCCTGAAGTGTGCGTCCCAACGCCTCCGGAGTCCAGCGCGGTGTTCGAGCTCGACCACCGGCGCAGGCTCACGGACACGGGGCGAGCGAACGCGGAATACTCATCCGTTGGCGCGCAGGTACCGGCCGAAATGTGGAACCGTGAAAGCGATCCGCCCACGTTCGCCGCTGTAGATCAGACCCTTCTTGAGGAGGGCGTCGCGGGCCACTGACAGTGACTGCGGCTTGCGCTCGAGCACCGCCGCCACCGACGCAGTGGTCACCGACTCGATGTCATCCAGGTCGGGCCCGTCCGGGTCTTCGGCGGCGACCTGCGCCGCATCGGCCATCGCGCGGAGGTACTCGCGCTCGCCGGGTGTTGCCCGCTCATAGCGTGACCCGAAGAAGCCGACCGCCAGCTCCGCTTCGGCCTCGGGTGCTGCGACCCGGATGTCCTCCAGGGTGATCGGCGACGCGGGCGCGCTGTCCCAGGCGACCTTCCCGTAGGCCTGGACGAAGTACGGATAGCCCCCGGTCGCGGCATACATCGCTTCGAGGGCCTCCTGGTGGAACTCCGCGCCCTCGTCCTTGGCCGGCGACTGAAGGGCGAGATCGGCCGCCGAACGGTCGAGCCGGTCGATCCGCGAGTACGTGAACAGCCGCTCGCTGTAGGACTTGCTGGCACTGAGAACCGCTGGCAGATGAGGCAGCCCGGCTCCGACAACGATGACCGGCAGCCCGCTCTGGCTGATTTCGTGACAGGCCGCGCACAGGGCGGAGATGTCGTCGGGCTCGAGGTCCTGCATCTCGTCGATGAAGATCGCCACGCCCTTACCGACATCTGCCGCAAGCCCGCCGACGTCGGTCAGCAGCTCGACCAGATCGATCTCGATGTCCCCCGAGTCGGCCCGTCCTGTCACCGCGGCCACGTCGATGCCCGGGTTCCAGCGATCGCGGATCTTCGCGGTCGGCTCGCTCTGACGCTGGGCGAACGCCTTGATGACGCCAAGGACGTGGTCGACCTCGTGGCCCTGGGGGTGGCCAAGCTCGCGTACGGCGACGTGCAGCGCTGCGCTGATCGGTCGCCGAAGCCGTTGGTCGGGGCGCGCCTCGAGCTTGCCGGTGCCCCAGCTCGCGCGAACTGCCGCTGAGCGCAAGGCGTTGAGCAGCACGGTCTTGCCGACGCCACGCAGTCCGGTCAGGACGACGGAACGCTCCGGCTTGGATCTGGCCACGCGCTCCAGCACAACGTTGAAGGCTCGCAGCTGGTCGTCACGACCGGCAAGCTCGGGTGGGCGCTGGCCGGCGCCGGGGGCATAGGGATTGCGAATCGGGTCCACGATCGCAGGCTATCCACCTGTATCGCGAATTCCACAGATATGGGCAGAGAAGCCGATCGTGTCGCAGTCTCACTTCAGCAGACGGGACATCCGGCGGTCGGCGAGGGGCTTGCCACCGGTCTGACAGGTGGCGCAGTACTGCAGGGACGAGTCAGCGAACGACACCTCGCGCACCACGTCGCCACAGACCGGGCACGCCTGGCCGGTGCGTCCATGCACCCGCATCCCGGCGCGCTTCGCGTCCTTCAGCTCCTTGGCCGGCTTGCCCGATGCAGCGCTGACCGCGCCGGCCAGCGTGCCTCGCAACGCGGCATACAGCCTCTCGACCTGTCCCTCGTCCAGGCTGGAGGCCAGCGCAAACGGTGAGAGCCGCGCGGCATGCAGCACCTCGTCGGAGTAGGCGTTGCCAACTCCTGCAAGGAACCCCTGGTCCTTCAACAGCCCCTTGACCTGGGTTCGACGTCCCTCGAGCAGCGCCGCGAAGTCGGCGACCGTGAAGTCCTCGGCCATCGGGTCGGGCCCCAGGTGTGCGACTCCCGGCACCTCAAGGGAGTCGCGGACGATGTATGCCGCGAGTCGCTTCTGTGTCCCCGCCTCGGTCAGGTCGAAGCCACTTCCGTCAGAAAGCCTGCAGCGCAATGCGATTGGCGACTTGCCCGGCCGGATGGTCGTTGCCGGCAGGGAGTCCGACCACCGCAGCCAGCCGGCCCGCGCCAGGTGGAAGACCAGATGCAGCCCCTCGGCCTCGACGTCGATGAACTTGCCGTGACGTGTGACGCCCCCGATCGGCAGTCCGTGAAGCGATGCGGGGACCGGATCGTAGGTCTTCAGGACGCTGATCGACCCGAGCTCGATGCCGACGATGGCCAGGCCGTCGGTGCGCTCGCGCAGGAAGTCCACGAGCGCCTGGACCTCGGGAAGCTCGGGCACCGGCCCATTCTCGCTCAGGCGGCCGGCATGGGAACCCGAACGCGGGCGATGCGATCGTCGAGCGCAGGAGACTCAGGTCGCATCCCTGAATAGAATCGCTCGCGTGATCCCCGCGCCCGGGCCCTGTTCGCCAGGACCCGAAAGGCCAGGACCCGCGATACCCGGACCAGCGGCATTGCGGGTCAACGACCCGCGCGGTCGCATCGTCGTTATCACCACCGTCCTCGGCAGCTCCGTCTCCATGCTGGACAGCACCATTGTCAACGTCGCCCTGCCAACGATCGGTCGCGATCTGGGGGCCGACCTGGCCGGTCTGCAGTGGGTCATCAGCGGCTACGCGCTGACCCTTGCTTCACTTATCCTGCTCGGGGGATCACTGGGCGACCGGTTCGGCCGCCGCCGAGCCTTCGTCTGGGGCGTCGCAGGCTTTGGGATCGCCTCGATGCTTTCTGCGCTGAGCCCCAACATCGCGACCCTGGTGGCTGCCCGGGCCTTGCAGGGCGTCGCGGCCGCGCTGCTGACGCCGGGAAGCCTGGCCATCCTCCAGTCTTCGTTCCTCCCGGCCGACCGTATGCGCGCCATCGGCACGTGGACCGGCACGCTGAGCATCGCCGCCGCGTCCGGGCCTCTGGTGGGCGGCTGGCTGGTCGGCTACAGCTGGCGGTGGGCCTTCTGGGTCAACGTTCCGCTGTGTGCGGTGGTCATCCTGCTGGCTCTTCGCTACGTCCCTGAGTCTCGAAATCCGAATGCCAGCAAGGTTATTGACGCCCCGGGCGTGCTGTTCGGCGTCGCTGGGCTGGCCGGCGTCACCTATGCGCTGACCGAGTGGCCCAGTCGTGGGCTCAGCGCCGACACCCTCATCGCGGGCGTGGGCGGCGTGCTGGCTCTGGTCGCCTTCATCCTCATCGAACGGCGTTCTGGTCACCCCATGCTGCCCACCTCACTGTTCACCTCGCGCAGCTTCAGCGTGATCAACTCCGTGACCTTTGCGATCTACGCGGCTCTCTCTGGAGCGCTGGTCTTCCTGGTTCTCTTCCTGCAGGTGGTCTCGGGATGGACGGCACTGCGGGCCGGCACCGCAACCCTCCCGTTGAGCGTGGTCATGCTCCTGCTCGCGAGCCGCTTCGGCACATTGGCGACCAGGATCGGCGCCCGTCCGCTGATGATCAGCGGGCCCCTCATCGCAGCAACGGGATTCGTGCTGATGTCCCTGACACCCAGCCATCCGTCATACCTCTTGCATGTGCTTCCCGGGGTTGGCCTTCTGGGTCTGGGCCTGGCCATGACCGTCGCGCCGCTGACCGCCAGCGTCCTTGCCGCCGCCCCCGATGAGCTGGCCGGGACGGCAAGCGGGGTGAACAACGCTGTCGCGCGAACGGGCGGATTGATAGCAGTCGCCGCCCTCCCGGCGCTGGTCGGGCTCAGCGGCAGCGAGTACGCCGACGCCGCCCGACTCGCCCCCGCCTACCGAACGGCCCTGCTGATCTGTGCCGCAGCCATGGCCGTCGGGGCTGTCGTCACGGCACTGGGCCTGCCGCGGAAGCGCGGAGAGCCAGCGGTCGCGATGGGCTAGACGTCGACGACGGCCCTCAGCAGGCGGAGCAGCCCGTAGCCATCGGGTGCACGACAGACCGGCACGTCGCGTCGAACCCGCGGGGCGAACTCCTCGTTGGACACAGGTATGCCGTGCGAGAGCACATGCTCGGCCGGAGTCAGCTCCCGAATCCCGATGGCCTCAACGACATCGGGGCGGTCACGGGCGAAGTCGCCATAGATCTTCGGATCGTGCTGACCGTCGTCGCCGATGAGAACCCAGCGGATCTGCGGGAACTCGCGAGCCAGCCGGTGCAGGGCCTCGGTCTTGTGTTCCTGCCCGCTGCGGAACCAGCCGGTGTTGGTGGGTCCCCAGTCGGTCATCAGCATCGGGCCAGGTGGATAGCCGTGGCGCTTGAGGAAGCGGGTCAGGGTTGGCGCGGTGTTCCAGGCGCCGGTGGACAGGTAGAAGATCGGAGAACCAGGGTGTTCGCCGAGCAGCGTGCGATACATCGGCGCCATGCCGGGCACCAGGTGGCGCGCGGTTTCCTGACGCACGAACGTGTTCCAGGCTGCGATCAGTGGACGGGGGAGCGAGGTGGAGATGACCGTGTCGTCGATATCGCTGACCAGGCCGAAACTGGCCTGGCGGTCGATGATCAGCACCCAGGCAGGGACCGGCTTGGCACCCTCGGCCTCGATCGTGACGGTGTGCCAGCCAGGGTCGAAGCCAGGTTCCTGGATCACCACGTCGAGGTATCCGCTGCGGTCCGTGTGCGCATGCGTCGTACGGCCCCGGACGGTAACGCTGACCGGCACGTCCATCGCCCCCGCGGTGACGAATGCCCGCCATCCGCGCTGCTCATCCCTGGTGCCCCTGAGCTCATGGACGACCGAGTCCGCCTCACTTGCCGCCGGTTTCTCCACCGGACGGCTCAGCAGGACCCGGCCCAGTACTCTCACAAACCCCTGGCTGCCGTACCCCGTGTGGCTGATCGTGCGGGTACGCCATCCGCGCGCACGCAGCAGAGCGTTCGAGCGCCGATGGAAGGCGTCCTCGATCAGCGACGCGGCATGGGGTCTTGCCATGCTCAAAACGTATCGCGGCTGCACCGGCGATGGTCCCGAAGACCGAAAACAGCCCGAACCCGGGCGGGATTCCTCGGGTGGCTGGAGGAAGCGCTGGTCGGATGGGTTGGCCGGATGGCGCGGGGCAGGCAGAAACAGTCGGGCAGAGTGGGTCAGGCGCAATCGGTCAGGCGTAGTAGCGCCACACCATGTCGGCCACGCAGGGCGGCTTGGCCGCTCCCTCGGACTCGTACACGAGGTGGAAGATCGTCTCGACGCCGCCCTCGATCTCGTTGACCTCGGCCAGCGAGACGTGCATCCGCAGCCGGGAGCCCACCTTGACCGGGGCCGGGAACCGAACCTTGTTGAGGCCGTAGTTGAGGATGACCTTGACGTCGGAGACCACGACGACGTTCCAGAGGAGCCTGGTGGCCAGGCTCATCGTGAGGAACCCGTGGGCGACGGTGCCGCCGAAAGGCCCTTCCTTGGCCGCCCGCTGCGGGTCGACGTGGATCCACTGCTCGTCGTCGGTCACCCGGGCGAAGCTGTTGACCAGCTCCTGGTCGATGGTCACCCAGGGGCTCACGCCGAGGTCGGTGCCGGCGGCCTTGCGCAGCCCGTCAAGGCCCTCGATGACCTTCGGGACAGGAACGACCGCACTCGAGCTGTCGGTGGCGGCGTCGTGGGCGACGAGCATGAGGACCCTCCCAGAGTCGGTTCGTGCGCTGAACGGACCCCGACACCGGTGGCGGCGAACCTCTCTCGACAAGAGAGCGGCGACCCCGGATGTGCTCCGTCTGCTCACGTTGAACCCATGATACGGGGCATCCGCGCCAATGGAGATCTCCCACCGCGCAACGAGAGACACCCCGAGCCTGAGGCTCGGGGTGTCTCCCATGTCCTGTGTCAGGACAATACGTGCGCGAGGGGGGATTTGAACCCCCACGCCCTTTCGGACACTGGCACCTGAAGCCAGCGCGTCTGCCGTTCCGCCACTCGCGCGCGCTCACAGTGTGAAGGACCCGGGCCGAGAAATCCAACCAGGACCAGCCCTTCCCACCAGACAGAGAGCGCCACAGGCTAGCACCCTGCGGTTCGCCCCACCTTCTCCCGATACCATCGACAGGCAAACGCCAAGGAGGAGCCACAGTGGGATTGTTCGATCGTGTCGAGCAAGGACTCGAACGAGCCGTTCACGGTGTCTTCGCCAAGGCCTTCAAGGCTGAGGTCCAGCCGGTGGAGATCGCCTCGGCCATGCGCCGCGCGATGGATGACCGGGCGGCAGTGCTCGGCCACGGGCGCACCTTCGTCCCCAACCTGTTCACCATCGAGCTGGCGCCAACCGACTACGAAAGACTGACCGGCTTCTCGGAGATGCTGACCGACGAGCTGGTTGCCTCCGCCCAGGAGCACGCCGAGTCCCAGCGCTACCAGCCGGGCGGGCCCATCCAGGTGGACTTCGTGTCGGCCGAGGACCTCGAGACCGGGGTATTCCGGGTGCGACCGTCCACGGCCAAGGGTGCCCCTCGCGCGACAGCCACCCCCACAACCCCGCCCCCAAGGCCGACACCTTCGGCCACTGCGCAGCCGTTGGGCCCCGAAGCCGCCTCGCCCGGCCCCGCCGAGGACTGGGCATGGGCGCCGGCCGGCCCGGTCGAAGCGCCCGCAGCACCGGTCGCCCATCCCGCTTCCCGCCCGCCGGCACGCCCACTCAGCAACCCCGACCAGCGCCCGTGGTTCGACGTCGACGGAGACCGCTACCCCCTGCTCGGCGCGATCACGGTCCTGGGGCGCGACAACACTGCCGATGTCGTCCTCGACGACCCGGGGATCTCCAGGCGGCACACCGAGATTCGCGTAACCAGCGACGGCCCTCACCTTGTGGCCAGCATCCGCGACCTCGGTTCGACGAACGGCACGTTCGTCAACGGCGAGCGGATCACCAGCCAACACCTGAACGACGGGGACCGCGTCAGCGTGGGTCGGACCACCCTGACCTACCGGGCCGAGCGCCGGTGATCCCCACCGATGAGTGAGCTCACCCTTACGGTGGTCCGACTCGGGCTCCTTGCCCTGCTGTGGGTTTTCGTCTTCAGCATCGTGGGGGTTCTGCGTGGCGACCTCTACGGCACCAGGGTCCTGGCCCGAAGAAAACCCAGGACGCTACCTCGCTCGGCAGGCGAGCCGGTGGCCAAGCCCTCGCCGAACATGAGGCGGGCCGCACCCAAGCCGCCACGTGGTTCCAACAGACACATTCCTACAGCCCTGACCGTCACCGCGGGCTCCATGACGGGAACGACAGTGTCCCTGAAGGAAACCGGCATCCTGCTGGGTCGCAACCCCGAGTGCACCCTCGTGCTGGACGACGACTTCGCCTCCGGACGGCACGCCCGCATCTTCCGCCGCGATGGCAGCTGGTTCGTGGAGGACCTCGGTTCCACCAACGGCACCTTCCTGGGAGCCAACAAGCTGACCACGCCCATGCCGGTCGAGGTCGGTTCGACCCTGCGGATCGGCAAGACAATCTTCGAGCTGCGGAAGTAGGTCCCCTTGGCCATCGCGCTGCGCTACGCCGCCCGCTCGGACGTCGGACTGGTGCGACAGGTGAACCAGGACTCTGGCTATGCCGGTCCACACCTGCTCGTGGTCGCCGATGGCATGGGCGGCCATGCCGCGGGAGATGTGGCGAGCTCGATCGCGATCGGCCAGATCGTCAGTCTGGACGGCGAGAGTCACGGCTCGGATGATGCCCTGGACCTGCTCGCCAAGGCTCTGCACAGGGCGAACAGCGAGCTGCAGCAGGCGATCGGTCGCCAGCCGGAGCTGCAGGGGATGGGCACGACGGTCACCGCTCTGTTGCGGACCGGGAGCACGATTGCCGTGGCGCACATCGGCGACTCCCGCGCCTATCTCCTGCGCGATGACACGTTCACCCAGATCACCCATGACCACTCGTTCGTGCAGAGCCTGGTCGACGAGGGTCGAATCACCGAGGAAGAGGCCGAGGGCCACCCGCAGCGCTCCCTGGTCACCCGGGTCCTCACCGGACAGCATGATGACGAGCCCGATCTGGCCGTGCGTGAAGCACGTATCGGCGACCGCTATCTCCTCTGCTCCGATGGTCTCTCCGGGTTCGTTGCCCGCGACACCATCCAGGAAGTCCTCGAGCAGCGCATGCCGCCAGGCCGGACTGCCGACCGTCTCGTGGAGCTGGCGATGCGCGCGGGTGCGCCCGACAACGTGACCTGCATCATTGGCGACGTCGTCGACCTGGACAAAGACCAGCCTCCGCCGACGGCCCAGGAAGTCGTGGGCGCAGCCGCTGAGCGCAGGACCACCACACGCGCGATACCGGTAACCCCCGCAGCCAAGGCTGCGGCCCTGTCGCGCCAGGCAAGCGGCGCAGATGTGTCCGAAGCCACCGAAGCCGAGTCGATCCGGCTCGCTGAGGAGGGGCCGTCATCGCACCGCCTGCGCTGGCTGAAGGGTCTTTCACTCGTTCTGGTCCTGGTTGTTCTGGTGGGTGGCGGCTACGCGGCATACGGCTGGTCGCAGCGGCAGTATTTCGTCGGCGAGGTCAAGGGGCACGTGGCGATCTATCAGGGCGTCTCCCAGAACGTCGGCCCCTGGGGGCTCTCGCACGTGATCATTGCGAGCGACATCGCGCTGAGCGACCTGCCAGAGTTCTACCGCGACAAGGTCGACTCCACCGTCAGCAGCGCCAACATCCAGGACGCGCGCCGACTCGT